>CAZKOI010000131.1:0-8696 GCA_964554315.1 uncultured Enterobacterales bacterium
GCGCGTTTATGATGTGTTCGTTTTTGGCCACCGAGGGCATCGAGAGGCGCGTCCACCATCTCGCGGCGTGCGTGTCGACTTTGACGCAATCTCAAGCCATGATGTGCCGGCCGCTATCCAGACAGTTCTCGCTCAGACAGGCGCAAAACGGGTACTTTGGATTGGGCACGGCTTTGGAGGACAGTGCTTGGTCGCGCACATGGCCAACGACGGTGACCGCGACATTGCCTCGGCAGTCACGCTTGGGTCCCCCGTGGTCTTCACACCCCTTCGGTCGACTGCACGCCGATCCGCAGCCATCGCGAACGCTCGCCCCGCTACCTGGCGTATCCCTCTCGATCGTGTACAAGCGCTGTTGATGGCCAGCTCCAAGAACCTCGACATGGCACCGATCACTCGACGGATTGAGGGCCCCATGGCGCGAAGCCTCATCCTTGAAGGAACTGAACCGGTGACGCTTGGGCTCATTCAACAAATGTCCAGGTGGCACGACACAGGACAGTTGGTGAGTAAAGACAACCACTTTGACTATCTAGAGGGCGTTCACGGTCGACGCTGCCCAGTCTTGGTCATCGGCAGCTCGGGCGACCAGCAATGTCAGATTGAGCAAGCACGGCCGCTAATCGACGCCCTTCCACAGAGCGAGTGGTGGGCACTCGATGAGGGATGGGGCCACCTCGATCTGATAGCCGGTGCTGATGCCGATCGCGTTGTCTTTCCTCGGATTTCAGAATGGCTGGAGAAGTCTCGTGAGGCCTGCTGGACGAACGCTTAAGGGATAGGGGTTCCTCTGAGGACTCCATGGCAAACAAGAAAAACAACCTCATCCTTTGGCTGATTGGATTTTTCATCCTCATCTGCGCCGTCACAACGGCCAGTATTCTCGTGTTGGTCGACTCTGGCCCGACCCTGCTCGCGGCCAAAGACCAGACCTGGCTGAAGGTACGCGTGAGTCCCCGCATGAAGGACGCGCCGGGCTCAGAAGGCCTAGTGATGGACCCTGCCGACCTTCCTCCCCTGAGCTCAGAAGTCGCCAACGCCATAACGAGTGGCGCTGACGACGACAGCATCAAGGGCTTGTTCTTGGACGTGGGGCCACTGGGTGTGGGATGGGCGCAGGTCGAGGCTCTTCGACGGGCTCTGATGACCTTCCAAGCCGCAGGCAAGCCGTGCATTGCCTGGGCAGAGGTCTACGACACGAAGTCCTACTATCTTGCGAGTGCGTGCGAGACCGTCGCGATCTCACCTGAGGGGCTGCCCATGGTGACAGGAATGAATGTCAACCAGACTTACTATGCGGGCACCCTGGAGATTCTCGGCGTTTCCGCAAACTTTGAGCACGTCGGTGACTTCAAGAGTGCGGTCGAACCTTACGAGCGAACCGGACCGACCGATGCAGCCGCTTCAGCGACCAACGGCCTCCTCGATGGCCTGTACACACACATTACGGCCCAGATGGCGGTCAGCCGAGAGATCAGCCACGACCAAATGCTGGAACTCATCGACTCCCCCCCTATCACTGCTGTCGATGCGCTGGACCGCGGCCTCGTTGATGAGCGTGTGTATCGTACCGACCTCATCGACCGATTGGAGGAAGACGGCGGATTCACCGATGCGTCGTCAATGGACACTGTTCTCGGGTTTGGGTCAAAGCGCATCGCGGTGGTCCATGCCGACGGCCCCATTATGGGCGGCAAGAGCGGCTCTGATGTCTTTGGCTCGTCCGTTGTGGGTTCCAGAACACTGATCAAGACCATCCGAAAGGTCGCTGACGACAAGTCGTTTGATGCCGTCGTGCTCCGTGTAAACAGCCCCGGCGGTAGCGGGTCCGCGAGCGACGATATCTGGCATGCCCTCGAGGCGCTCAAGGCGGAGAAGCCACTCGTGGTCAGTATGGGCGACTACGCCGCGAGCGGTGGATACTACATCTCGATGGGCGCAGACCGAATTTTCGCTGAGCCAACGACCATTACGGGATCTATCGGTGTTTTTGGCGGGAAGATGAACCTGTCTGGGTTGCTGGCCAAGGTCGGTGTAAGTCAGTTTGAGTTTTCCCGAGGCGCGCGCTCAGACCTGCTCTCAAACATGGAGGACTTCGACCCGCAAGATCGCGAGCTCTTCCGCAGCTTTCTGGCCCAGTTCTACCAAACCTTCATCACCAAAGCGGCCGCAGGTCGTTCCATGGACATCGAGTCCATGCATGAGGTTGCCCAAGGTCGAGTCTGGACGGGTACTCAAGCGCTCGAGCGTGGCCTTGTCGATGAACTTGGTGGCCTCAGCGAAGCCGTTGCGGCAGCAGCGGAGTTGGCAGGCATCTCCGACCAATCGTACGAGCGCTTTCCCGAGAGAAAAGACTTCTTCGAGCAGTTGATGGAGGAGTTGGGCAACCCTGGCGAGTCCGACGCAATGGTGCCCTTGGCTGGACTACCCGCGCCAGCCACCACCGCGCTGTCGACCCTCTACACTCTGGACCGAATTCTCGCTGACGGTGGGATCGCGGCGATACTCCCTGGGGCGATCACGGTTCATTGAGAGCCTAGAATGTCGAAACTATACCCACGGCCATTTGGCCAACGAGCATGCCGCTCGCCAGCGGATTGAGCCCCACTAGGTCGTCCTCTCTCGACGCCATCAGACCAACGACCCCCACCGCGTACAGCCCGTCGGGCTGAAAGGCCGCGCCATCTACCGTTACCTCTAGATTCTCGCGGTCCACGGGTTGTTCCACGTCGTAGTCGGACTCCCAGACGATGAGGTCATTGAACATGTCGTAAACGATGACTCCGCCGTTATCGAACTCCGGCTCACCCTCTCTTGGCTTTATGGACACCGCTATGCTGACACCCGGCGTGAGACTCTCCGGGAGGCTGAGCGCCGGCCCTTCGGGAAGGTCCATGCTGATGCTTCCCCGCTCTCCTCCGTAGTCCGCCACCAAGAGGACCTCATCGCCGACGAGATACGTTAGGCCGTCACGCCCATCGGCAGCCCATTTGTCGCCGTCCTGCTGCAGCTTTACGCTTCCCCTTCGGTCAGACACAAGGCTTACCTTCGCCCCGTCGAGGACCTCAAAACCGTTTGTCGAGGTCCTCTGTACCCACGCTTGCGCCTGCGCACCCAGCTCCAGGATGGTGCCCTCCGTCTCAACCCCGTCTGGCACCTCGATACCTACGAGGACGCCCTGCATCGTAACGGGGTCGTCAAGAAGGTCTCGAGCATCCTCGATGGCTCCCACGAGCTTACATCCCGAATGAGCCATCAGAACCACAACTACACCCCAGTGCCGCATCAACCCTCCTAGAACCACACAGGTTTACCACAAGGTAGCGTCAGGCTGAAGGTATGGCGAGCAGTGCGGTTGACACGGTAGCAGTGGTTGAATAGCTACCCGCCTTCACTGCTAGAGGAGCCAGCCATGGCGAGCAACACTCAAGAAACCGAATACAAGCGCTCTCTCCGCCGCAAGAAGGCCGGCAAGGACTCAAAGCGCGCGCGCCGACGGGGTACCACCCCTGTCTTCCCTGTGCATACTGAGGCCGCGGACAAGAACGCCCCCAACCAAGCCAAGAAGACAGACGCTTAGTTCGGCAAGCCAAAGAAGCGACTGGCGTTCCGCCACGTCGCCTCGGCGACCTCGGCCGCTTCGACGCCTCGTAGCTCACCGATCTTTTCAGCAACGAGCGTGACTCGGGCGGGCTCATTGCGTTTTCCCCTGAACGGGACCGGGGTCAGGAAGGGACTATCAGTCTCTATGAAGAGGCGGTCTAGCGGAACATCCGCCGCCACCTTTCGCATTGTCTCCGCGTTCTTAAAGGTGACAATACCGGGGATTGAGATGTAGCCCCCCCGCGATGTGATGGCCTGCATGTGAGCCACATCACCCGTGAAGCAGTGGTAAACCACGCCTGCGCCGTCCCAGGCGGCTTCTTCATCCAGGATGGCGAGCGTCTCACCGTCGCTATCACGATCGTGAATGATGATGGGCTTTCCCAGTTCCTTGGCAGTCCGGATTTGCCGTCTAAAGACGTCTCGCTGAGTATCTCGAGGCGAGTTGTCATAGTGGAAGTCGAGACCCATTTCGCCAATGGCGACCACTCGAGGATGAGCTGCAAGCTCCACGAGGCGATCCCAGCGCTCGAGGGTGTACAGTGCGGCATCATGAGGATGAAGGCCAACCGAGGCCCAAACATCAGTGTGCCTTTCCGCCACCGCGACCGCACGGGAGGCTGAGTCAAACCCGTAGCCTGACCCAATCGCCAGCATGCGGGCAACCCCCGCCTCACGAGCACGCTGGATCGCATCGTCAACGCCGCTAAGGCCATCAAATGCGTCTGGGTCTAGGTGGCAGTGTGAGTCAAAGAACATGATTTCCTCTCGTACGACCATAAACATCCGCGATCAAAGCATCCATGACGAGGCGGCCGCTTACAAATCGCCCGAGCCGTTCATGGGCTCGCGCGAGATCTACGGTGATGGCGCCCATGTCCGATGGGCTGAGCCGTTTCGCCCACTGGTCCACAACCGTAGGACAATCTTGGTTGTAGAAAATCTGCCCGCCTGAGCGGACCGAGAGCGCGTCTCGGAGAAGGCCGGCGATAGCATCGAGCGTGTCATTCACTGCGGGTGCCCACTTAGAGCGATCACCACGACAGAGCGTCTCGGTGTACTTCTGCCGTCCCGAGAGGTCCATGTCGAGTGCAGCCAGGAACAGATCCCGGGCTGCAACCACACCATCGGCATCATCCATGTCAAGGCTAAGCGCCTTCCCAGGACACCCCTCCGCTGCACGCGTACGCGCCTCGACACCATCGAAACCCTGTTCTCGTAGCCATTCAGCAATCTCTGAATCAGAAACAGGAGCAAACCGAAGTCGCTGGGAGCGTGAACGGACTGTCAACAACAGCGACGCTGGGGCTGACGTCACCAAGATAAAGTGCGTTTGGGCGGGCGGGTCTTCGAAGGTCTTGAGGAGCGCGTTAGCCGCCTCTGGAGTCATCGCATCGGCAGGGTCGATGATCACAAACCTGAGCCGAGCGTGAAAGGGCTTCACGGTCAACTGACCGATCACATCACGCGCCTGGCCGACACTGATGATGGGTGCAGTCTTACCTGGGTCGAGTCCAACGGTCATAACGTCTGGGTGCTGCCCCTTGGGTATCTGGCGACACGACCAACAACCCCCGCACGGCCGTAGCGACTGTTCGTCCGCCTCGCAGTTTGCCAGCATGGCAAGCCAGATCGCAGTCGTCCTCTTTCCAACCCCTTCGGGCCCTTCCCAAAGCAGGCACGGATGCAGCCGCCTTGATTCCACCATTCGGCGGAGGTGCGCACGAGCTTGGGCGTGTCCTAGATACCTTGCTTCCATAGCCACTACCTATCCGCAGGCTGTCGCTCTTGCAGGTTCAATCGAAACATGACATCCGGATGGGCCCGATCGATGGCCCATTCGACCGATGCGTCGGCGCTCAGGCACTTGCAGCCGGAGTCCCAGCGTAGACTGGGCCCCTGACGTACAAACCGGCGGAGCATTAGGTCGTACTGGCCACTCCAGCCCGGACGCCAGTGAGTGGCAACCAACAAAGTGCCTTGTGCAAGGCCATGAAACAGCGAATCGTCTCGCATCAGGCCTATTCGAAGGTGACCGCCCTCAGTCGCGTGAGCAACTGTGCCGGCTTGGATGTCCCTGTCTGCGTGAATCGTACCTGTGAAGGTCTCCCTTGAAAAATTGACCTCAGCCTCAGGTCTCCATCCAATGGGCGTCCACATAGCCGAAGCGGTCCATCGGAGGGGAATCCCTGACGACCCTAGCAGCCGTCCTCTGTGAGTCGGTCCAATCCCCCACCGAGGTCGACTGAATCGGGCACCAAAATCTTCCCTCTGCAAAGTCCCTTCATGCCGCTCGTACCAAGCGGCCAAGCCTGTCTGCGCGAGCGCTCGTCCCCTCCGGAGCTGGCTCCAGGTGGGAATCATTGCTGCAGTGTCGAGTCCTGTGCGGGTTGCCGGCGTAGCGTCATCCGCTTGAGAGGCACGGGTACTCAGGACCGACTCTATGTCGAGCCAGGGATTTCGGTATCCCGCACTCCAGGTGCCGCCCGCCGCAGAATAGCGCCTGCTCACCTCTCCCTCCGTGTAGGTGTCCACACGTGCATACGCCGCGAGGCTCGAGGGGCCGAGTGGTGCCGAACCAATCGACACCACGGCAGCCAGTGGCCGCCCAGCCAAACCTTCATTGAAGGTGACTGACTCAAGCCTGGCAGGGCCGACGCCGACCACAGCGATTCGCTCTTCGAACATCGTAGATCGTTCAATGTAGCCATGCCCGTAATCGTGCCGCACCCGACCATCCGAAACCCAACTTCCGTCGACAGCGATTCGTAAAAGACCATCGTCTAGGCCCGCAGTTGTAGCGACCTGCCCCCGAGTCACACCCCGCGGTGCGTCTTTAGCGACAGCCGCCTCGGCATGACCCACCGGACCGGCGACGGCCACACGCTGGCGCAACCACCGCCGACTCCAGACCTCCGATGTAAGGAGAGCGTGGCTCTTTGTGCCGAGAGGCAACCAGAGTGGCAGACCCACGACGGCTCCATCGCTCCCAAAGTGGAACTCAGGAAGATGGAGGCGTGGAGCCCTGTCATTGAGCGGAATCCTGAGGTAGGGCACCGGTAAGACCTTCACGCCACAGAACCGAAACACCCCCTTGCGCATGACGAGGTATTCGTCCAAGACACCTTCGGCTTCATGACCACTCACGGACCACGGCGGATCTTCGCATTCACACGGCGTCCACCCGAAGTCCTCAGCTGCAAAAGTGAGGGTGCCGTCTTCCGCTTTCGAGACCTTGATCCCCCGAGCAGTGAGCCAGTGGCCCTCCCAGGCGAGCTCGATATCACCCTCCGCATGCCCGCCCTCTGGCGAGACCACCACTTCGTTCGCCTTTAGCGTCACCTCCCCAGCAAGGGCACTGCTTGCCCAAGCCAGCAGGAATGACCATGAGAGCGTCATCATGATCGCAGACTGACCAACTCCCGAACCGCGCCTGCGAGAAAGACGCTACCTGCCGCAACAACCAAGCCCTCGCCCCCCATTGCCGCCTCGAGCGCTTCCTCGATTGGGCCTGCTGGAAAGACTGGAACCTTCACGTCTACAAGCTGCTTAGCAAGGTCTCCTGCTGGAGTGGCCCTTGGGTGTGCACAGTGCGTAGTGTAGACCATGTCGAACTGCCCAGCGAGTGGCCCCATCATCGCACGCACATCCTTGTCGTTGCTTGCGCCGAGCAGGAGCACACGCGGACCAGACCTCTCGACCCCGTCCAGATAACGAGCCAGCGCCGTCGCACCCTGAACGTTGTGAGCCGCGTCCACCAAGAGATCAGGTCTGAGCCACTCCAGCCTCCCCGGATGTTCCGCTGATGCGAGCCCACTCAACACGACCGCCCAGTCGGCGACCGGCAGCCGGTCTGCGACAAGGCTGAGGACAGTCAAAGCCACACCCGCGTTGAGGACCTGGTGGTCACCTGTGAGGCCAAGGCGAAGGCCCATCTCGTCACGCTCGCCCATGCACCAGCGAAAGGTGCCCTCGCGGCCAATCTCGACCCTCCAGGCCTCTTCGTGAGCATACAGAGGCGCACCTCTGTCATGAGCGATGGCCCGAACCACGCGGAGCGACTCAGCAGACATGGCTCCTGTGACCACAGGCCGGCCCGGCTTGATGATTCCTGCCTTCTCGCCCGCAATACTTCCCAAGTCCGAGCCCAGCTGATCGGTATGATCCAGTCCGACACTCGTGATGGCCGTGACCACGGGGTCCACCACATTAGTCGCATCGAGCCGACCCCCCATTCCAACTGCAATCACAACGACATCCAACGCCTGGCTCGCAAAGTGGACAAACGCCGCTGCTGTCATCAGTTCGAAGTAAGTCAACACACGGTCGATGGGCACGAACCCATCCAAACCGGCTGCCCAACGCTGTCTGGCCTGATCGAGCTCATCGAGTAGGACACCCAGCTCTTCGTCGTCGATGGGAACACCATTGACGCGGATTCGCTCGTTGATGTGCTGCAGGTGTGGGCTTGTGTACTCTCCGACTCTGTACCCCGCGGCACGCAGTACCGAGCCGACCAAGCGCACGGTGCTTCCCTTACCATTGGTACCGGCCACATGAATCACGGGCGTCGACTGGTGCGGGGAGCCAAGCGACTCCAGGAAATGCCTCATCCGCTCAAGGCCCATGCGGACCCCAAATCGAGCGAGGTCCGTTAATGTGTGATGGTCTCTCACACTGGATCCAGAAGCAACCTGAGGCAACGAGAAAGGGTGGCCTTCATCTCCGCTCTCGGAACAATCCTATCGACCATTCCATGATCCACCAGGTACTCGCTGGTCTGGAACCCCTCGGGAAGCGCTTGGCCGATTGTCTGTTCGATGACCCGAGGCCCCGCAAAACCAATGAGCGCATTGGGTTCGGCTAGAATGAGGTCGCCCAGCATTGCAAAACTCGCCGCCACTCCTCCTGTTGTGGGGTGCGTCAAGACCGAAATGTAGGGCATCTTTGCCTCGTCCCTAAGTCTTGCCAAGGCCGCGCAGGTCTTGGCCATCTGCATCAGACTCAGGAGACCCTCTTGCATGCGGGCACCGCCTGAGGCGCTGATGACTATGGCCGGCTGCTTGAGCTCAATGGCGCGCTCAAACTGTCGC
>CAZKOI010000132.1:0-8693 GCA_964554315.1 uncultured Enterobacterales bacterium
TACTACCGGGTAGATATCACCTCTGACCACTGTAGCCCAGGCTTCTCTCATCTCTTCCATTCCACCCATGGTGCTGCCCAGAAGGCTGAGCTGCTTGAAAAAGAGGTGGCGGAGGTCCACTTGGGCGTCGTGGCCCGTGGTCGCCCCGCAGGTCACCAGACGCCCTCCGCGCGCAAGGGCGCGCATCGAGGTCGACCACGTGTCGGTCCCGACGTGATCAATCACCACGTCCACACCACGCTTTTCGCTCCACGCTCTTGCCTCCTTGCCGGCCTCCTCGTAGGACCAGGCCACCTCCGCACCCAGGTCGCGGCAGCGCGCCCGCTTCGCCGCGGTGGACGCCGTGACGGCAACGTGGGCCCCATGGAGTCTAGCGATCTGAATCGCGTAGACCCCCACTCCGGAGGCGCCCGCCTGAATCAGGACCCGATCACCGGGCTTGATGCGTGCACGACTCACGAGCATGTGCCAGGCGGTCAATAGACTCAAGGGGGTTCCTGCGGCCTGTTCAGGCGGGAGGGGGCACGGGAGCAAGTGCGACGTAGGCACCACGACTCGCTCGCACATGCCGCCGTCCACCGTCTCTCCTCGGATGGCGTAGTGGCGGCACAGGGCATGCCGTCCCCGCGAGCACTCGGTGCACTGCTCGCAGCCAAAGCCGGGCTGAAGCGCCACGGTGTCTCCGGTGTCCTCTCGGATGCCCACGACATCGGAGCCCGGGATCAGCGGCAGCGGGAAGGGGTGAGAGTCCACCCCTCTCCGCACCCAGACGTCGAGGTGGTTGAGCCCCACATGAGTCACGCGGACGGCGACCTCGCCGGGTCCGGGCACGGGGTCCTCGACCTCGACCACTTGAAGAACTGCACCGCTGCCATGTTGATCGATTCGAACCGCTTTCATGGGAACGCCTTATGATGGTTTTCATGCTCGTCAATCGACCAGACTCGAGTCGGGGACCCCTCGTCCGCTTCCTGCAGTGGCTCATGGCCCATCGTGGCAGTCGTGTTCAGGCGCTGACCGATGCGCTGAGGCTTCAGCGCTCGATGCGCATCATCGGGCTTGGGTCTCTCATGATCTTGCTGCCGTCGATGTTGCTCGCCTACTTCGGAATCTCGAGCATTCAGGGGGAAGAGCTCGCGGTCATGGACGACGTGAGGAATCAAGCGGAGGCCTCCGCGTCTGCATTCGCGAGTCAGTTTGAGCGACCTCTGGTGGGCTTTGAGGACGCCGTGTTGGACCGGCTTGAGGCAGGGCGAAGCCCCCTTGAGGCCCCTCAGGAGCTCCACAAAGATGTCTTGTTGGCGGTAAAGCTGGATGCTGACCTGCGAGTAGTGGCCCCCTTTGCTCGATCGTCGTCCAAGTCAACCGAGCCCATTGAGTATCTGTTCTCGACCCCCATTCGGCGAGCGAGGGCCGCCGAACGCCGCGGGGAAGACGTCCAGGTGGTCTCTCGCCTGTACCAGACCGCGGAGCAGCAGGTTCGGAGCCCGCAGGCCCTGGCACGGGTTCGCCTCGATCGCGCGTTCTTGCTCTTGAAGAGCGGGCGCGAGGCCGAGGCGCGGGCTCTCATGGACGAGGTGGTGGCTCGATACGGTCAGATCCGAGACCCTTGGGGTTTTCGAATGGAGGATTTGGTGGCGCTGTCGCTGGCCGAGCATCGCCTTGAGCAGGACCCGCTCGCTGCCGCCGAGGCGCTTCAGGAGCTCGTCGTTCGTCTCATGAACCGACGCTGGTCCGTGGGTATGGGGGGCGAGGGAGCCGTTGCGCGACGTGCCCTCTCCGAGCTTGAGCGATTTGCGGATGCGGAGTGGGCAGCGGCCACTCGGGAGCGGATCGACGATCGAATGAGGCGGCTGTACTGGGCTGAGAAGCTCCTCCCTGAGCTGGACTCGGTGTTGGCCGGGCAGCGGAACTTCAGCGTCGACAAGGGAAAGCTTCGCTGGGTCGAAGAAGAGGAGGGCCTCTGGGCCATGACCTGGTGGGGCGAGGACCTCTACGCCTTCGCGCTCGACAGAGAGCAGCTGGTCGAGGATGCAAGGAGCCTCGTCAAGGACGTGAGTCAGCCGGGTACCCCCGTGCGAGGGCTGCTCCTGAAGCCAGACCTCACGGCCCCCAAAGAGACCCTCACTCGTCGCTCGCTTGTCCCTTGGATGGTGGGCTGGTCGATGGTGGTCGTTCCCCGGGATCACGGCGCGCTTGAGAAGGACCTCGAGAGTCGACGAAACCGTCGGGTCGGCATCATCTTTCTCGCGATCGTACTCATCGGGGTCGGTGCCATGTCGACCGCTCGACTGGTGAACACGGAGCTCGGATCCGCTCGCATGAAGGCAGACTTTGCGGCCAATGTTTCCCACGAGTTGCGGTCGCCGATTACCCAGATTCGGCTCAAGGCCGAGAGCCTGATGCTCGGACTCTCGGAGAGCCCTGAGGAGCAAGCGCAGGACTATCAGGTCATCGTTCGAGAGTCCGAGCGCCTCAGTCGCCTGGTCGACAACGTTCTGGATTTCTCAGCCATCGAGCGAGGCGCGAAGACCTATGCTCTCGTGGCCCGCGATCTCGCGGAGACAGTGGGGGCAGCGGTCGATGCGGTCGAGGGGTCTGCCGAGCTGGTTTCGCGAGATCTCTATGTGCGAATTCCGCCGGCTCTCCCGCCGGTTGCTCACGATGAAGATGCGATCGCGCAGTGCGTGATCAACCTCCTCTCTAATGCGGCGAAGTACTCCGATGCCGACAAGCCGATCCGTCTTGAGATGGCGAGGGAAAACGATGGCGTCGTGATCCGGGTTGTCGACCAAGGAATCGGCATTCCAGAGTCCGATGTCCAGCAGATCTTTGAGCCCTTTTTTCGTGGCGGTGATGCATCGGTCCGGCGAAGAAAGGGTACCGGCATCGGATTGGCGATTACGTTCTACATTGTTTCAGCACACAAAGGCACGGTTGACGTGGTATCCAAGCCGGGCGAGGGGAGTACCTTCTCGCTGTGGTTTCCTGCCGCGAGCGATGAAACCGGCGACAGACAAGGAGCATAGACATGGCACGCATTCTGTTCGTTGAGGACGAGACAGAGGTCCTGGGAACTCTCACGAAGTACTTTGAGCGCCAAGGGCACAAGACCCACGGCGCACGCACCGGCGAGGATGCGCTCTCAATCATGGAGCGCTTCGAGCCGGACGTCGCGGTCCTGGACGTCATGCTCCAGGAGGGGCCTGCGGGCCCGGATGGCATGAATGGCTTTGAGATCTGCTCGGCTATGCGAGAGCGGGGCTTCGACCGGCCCATCTTGTTTTTGACCGCTCGGACCAGCGAGGAAGACAAGATCATTGGCTTTGACGCCGGGGCTGATAACTACGTCACCAAGCCGTTCTCGCTTCCAGTCCTCGAGAAACGCATCGAGGCCATGCTCAAGCGGGTCGGCGGCGCGCGATATCTCTACCACTACGGACCCATCAAGGTTGAGCTTGGTCCCAACGACATGGCGATCCATCACCCCGACGGTGACGAGCCGCTGTCCAAGAGAGAGGCGGCCCTGCTCCGGTTCTTCATCGAGAACCGAGGCCTCATCCTATCGAGGGATACGCTGCTTGAGCGGGTGTGGGGCTATCGCGCGGGTGTGGCAACCCGCACGGTCGACACCCACGTGCTGACCGTCCGCAAGAAGTTGCGTGACAATGCTCAAGAGCCTCAGTTCATCCGAACCCTTCACGGGGTCGGGTATCAGTTCATCGCCGAGGAATTCTGAATCCATGCTCAGCTGGGGTGTGCTGCTCTTAGGGCTCCAAGCGCAAGCCGGAGGCCCGGAGAACTGGTCGAGCGCGTACGACGCCCGCCTCGGCCAGGCGATGGGAGCGAAGACCTCGGACGCCATCGCCATCTATGAGGCGCTGATTGCACAGATCCCGCAAGGTCACGAGCAGCGCGGAGACGTTCTGTACTGGCTGGGTCGCGCTCGATGGTCCTCGGGCGATGTCGAGGGCGCCCGGCGCAGCCTTGAGTCGGCGAGTCGATATCGTGGAGCACGCGCTCAGGTTCGTCTCCTGCTGGGCCGCATGGATGCGGAGAAGCACGCGATCGACCGAGTGCCTCTTACCGTCGACTTCAGCGCGTCAACGGAGCCTTGGGTTCGCGGGTGGGACCGGGGTCGCTCCGCCGACCTCTCGCTCTCGGAAGAGGAGGACGTGCGCAGCGTCAAGTGGACGACGGAGGTTGAGGAGGCTGAGGTAGACTTCTTGGTGTTCGGCCTAAAGCTCGACGGAGCGCCGCTCACCAGCGTCCAGATCACGGTCCGATCGGAGCGGCTCCAGGGGCGTTATCGCCTTCTTTTGGAGGATGAGCAGGGCCGGCTCTGGACCACGCCGGTCCAGTCTGTGCCGACCGATCGGTGGACGACCCTCGATCTGCCGCTCTCTGACTTTGTGCGGGCGGATGACCCCACGGATTCACGGCATCCCAGTGGCTGGGGGCTCAAGTGGGTCGTGTTGCGAGATGTCACGGCACTTCATACCGACCAGCGCGGCGAGAACGCTCTCTACATCGACGAGCTGACCCTCAAGTAGGTGGTTCGATGAGGGCAGCGTGGAGACGGGCCTCGATCGGTGCCGCCTGATCCCGCTCGACGAGCGCTGTCAGCCGCGTCCCTTGGGCCCATACCGCCTCCGGCTCACAGCAGGCTCGTATGGCGGTCATGGCACGCGCGGTCAAGGCCGGTCGTCTGACGATCTCACGGCCGATGACGCTCACCGTTGCCACCGCTCGAGCAGGTGTGTCCCAGGTTGTGGCATCGGGGAGGTTTCGACCGTCGATCAGAGCGCGACCGTCTGCCAAATGGGCGGTGATCGCGCCGGCCATCGGGCCTAGGTCGGCCCCCGCTGGAGTCAAGTAGAGGCCCTCATCCCGAGCGATGGCGACGACGCTGCTGTCGCGTGCGCCGGGAGTGACTCGGGTGCCCGAACCTGCAGGGTTGCGCGTGGCCCCGGCCATGAGGGTGACCTCAAGGCGCTGGGCCTGCTCGAGGGCCTCGGCGAGCAGCACCTTGGAGCCCGCATGGGCCATCTCAAGGGCGGCCTCAAGACTGACTTCGTCCATGCGGTTGGCGGTGGGTACGGTGCGAGGGTCGGCCGAATACACGCCGTCCACATCCGAGCAGATCTCACAGTAGCTGGCCCCTAGGGCTGCAGTGAGTACGACGGCGGTGGTGTCGGAGCCTCCGCGACCGAGGGTGGTCACTTCGCCGTCACTGCTCACGCCTTGAAAGCCTGCCACAATGGCAATCTGGCCTTCGTCGAGCGCACGGCGAATTCGGTAGGGGCGGACCTCAAGCACACGCGCGGCGACGTGGTGGTTGTCCGTGATGATGCCGGACTGACTGCCCGTGAAGGACTGTGCCGGCTCGCCAAGGTCTTGGATCGCCATAGCGAGCAGTGTCATGCTGACCCGCTCGCCCACGCTGATCAGAAGGTCGAGCTCTCGGCGACCCGGCCGCTCACTGATCTCGTTCGCTAGGGCAAGCAGCTCGCTCGTCGTGTTGCCCATGGCGCTCACGACAACGACAACGTCGACGCCCGACCGACGCGTCTGAACCACGCGCTCGGCGACCGCACGAATTCGCGCGACATCGGACACCGATGACCCGCCATACTTTTGCACCACGCACTGTCGCTTCACAGAAGCTCCTGAACTGAACGTTGTGCCATGGGTTAACCGCTTGAATGACCACGCCCCTGCTCTCCTTGCGAATCGAGGCCACCTGGAACGGTGAGCCCCTGCCTCCGGCCGACTGGATTACCGTTCATCTCCTGACTTCGGATGAGGCGCTGGAGATTCGGGTTGAGGCCCCGCTATATAACGATCCGGCGCCGCCACCTGGACCTCCTGGTCCCACCGATGGGCTCTGGGAGCACGAGGTCGTGGAGGTCTTTGTCTTGGGGGCGGGCGGCCACTACACCGAGATTGAGCTCGCGCCCTCTGGACACCACCTTGTGCTCAGGCTTGAGGGCGTAAGACAGCCCATCGAGAGCCAGCTGCCCCTTGAGTTAGCCGTGACTCAAGACGGTCAGAGGTGGCGCGGCCACGCCCGGCTCGCACGAGAGCATCTCCCCCCCATGCCCTGGCGAGTCAACGCCACCGCGATTCACGGCAGCGGCGCGCGCCGAACCTACCTCTCCTGGGCGCCCCTTCCTGGTGCGGCACCCGACTTCCATCAGCTGGAGGCCTTCCGTTCAGTCCGCTGAGCCGTTCTTGGATTGCTCCATCTGCATGTTGAGCTCGTGCTGGAACTGGAGATAGAGCGCTTCAACATCGGCACGGCCCGGCTCGCGTACCTCGGCCTCTTTGAGGCACATCAGGGCCTGAACCCAGAGCTCAAGCTCTTCGTAGGACTTCGCGAGCGCAATGAGCCCATCGGCGCCCTCGGTGGCCTCGTAGGGCACGAGCGGAACTTTGCCCACAGACTGCTCCAACATCAGAACATTCTCGTCCCCGGTCCAGGTGTACAGGTTGAGCGGGGCCGAGTACTCGACGCGCATGTTGTCGTCTGTGTTTCGCTCAACCCCGGCAGCAAGCTCCTGGAGCTTGGAACGGTCGAGGCGGTAGCGGGCGAGGAGGTCGGTGGCCGAGTCAATGC
The DNA here is from genome assembly GCA_964554315.1 of uncultured Enterobacterales bacterium. GTDB lineage: Bacteria > Myxococcota_A > UBA796 > UBA796 > UBA796 > UBA796. The sequence goes on from CAZKOI010000132.1 coordinate 6,620, forward strand.
CGATCTCGAGCAGGTCGGCCTTCACCCGCGGGTTGCGGTCTATCACGGTCTGGAATGAATCGATGTCCATGTCCAGGGGCGCCTCCGAGCCGACCAGCACCAGGTCCGCATCGGAGATGGTCGAGAAGAGGTGCACGTAGGGGTAGGTGTCGGAGAACGTACCCAGCAGCGACCGCAGATCGTCGGTATTCATGCCGTAGATCTGAATCCACTGCGACCAAATCCCGCCTGGCGCCAGCTTCTTCTTGCCCATCTCGAAGTACTCTTTCGTGAAGAGGTTCGAGACGCCGGTCAGCCAAGGGTTCGACGGCTCGGCAACGATGAGGTCGTAGTGGCCGTCGCGGGTGATGTTCAGGTGGTTTCTGGCGTCGTTGACCTTGAGCTGCATCCGCGGATCATCCAGCGGCTTGTGGTTCCATTCGTCGAAGAAGTGACTCGCCTCGATGATGCGCCCCTCGATCTCGACCAGGTCGATGACCTTCGGGCTATCGTGGAGTGCGGTGGAGCCGGCGGAGTACCCTGCGGCCAGGCCCAACATCATCACGGTCTCCGACTCAGGGCGGTAGAAGAAGGGCAAGTGGGCGACCAGTACCTGCGTGGGCATGTCCGCCTTGCTCGAGGCATCGATCTTGCCGTTGTTGGCCAGCCAGATGTCGCCCGTCTTCTTGTTCTTGCCGACGGTCACCACACTCGAGAGACCTTCCGCATAGTACATGAGCTCATAGGGCGCGACATGAGACTCGTAGACGCCTTGGCGGCTTCGATCCTCCATGTTGTACACGTACTTGTACGTGCCGGCTGTCATCTGCAGAGGGTTCCACTCCGCGGCCGTCGCGTTCAGCACGGCGACGCCGACAGCGGCTCCGATCGCGGCCTTGACAGCGTCTGAGCGTCCTCCTCCGCGGGACTTCGTCCATGCAATCGCCGCGATGGTGACGTTGACGGCGATGGCCAGCATGACGGAGCCGCGCACGAACAGCCAGGGCAGGAAGACCAGCCCTCCCAGGCCGGCCCCAAAGATGGCGCCCACGGTGTTCCACCCGTAGAGCCGCCCGACGGGCCGGCCAAGGGCCAGCGACTCGCCTGCGGCCGCTCGCACGAGGAGCGGGAAGGCGAGGCCCATCAAGAGAGCCGGGGGAACCATCAAGGCCATGGCAAGGGTGAGCTTGCCGATCCAGAGCATCAGCGGGCTGACGCCCATGACGTCGTACACCACCACGAACAGCCAAGGCAGCTCGCCGTAGAGATACATCGCAGACCAGGTGAGGAGTCCGATGCCCAGCTGGAGCACCACCAAGCCTCGGAGGACGTGGTTGACGCCCCCTTTGGCGTAGAGGCGGTCGGCAAGGGGTCCGCCGAGCCATCCGCCCGAGCCGATCCCGAGCAGGAAGCTAAACAACATCACCGAGAAGGCGTAGGCAGAGGCTCCGAGAATGAGGGCCATCAGGCGGAACCAAGCCACCTCATACAGCAGGCTAGAGAAGCCCGCGAAGAGGGCAATGAGCGCGAGTGTGCTCAGCGACCAGCCCGCGCGCGCGTCGCTGGATTCCTCCGAAGGCGGCAGCGCCTCAACGGTTCTGGACAGGGCCAGCGCGCTCAGACACAGCAGGACATTCGCGGTCGCAGCAGTGGCTGTGGTGGCCATCAGGCCGATGGTGGGCAGGAGGTAGAAGCCGGCCAGGCCGGTACCGATGACAGCGCCAATGGTATTGGCGCCGTAGAGACGACCAATTCGCTCACCGCTTGCCTCGGTAGCGGTGGTTGCAAATCGTGACAGGAGGGGGAGCGTCATGCCCATGCAGAACGTCGGCGGCAGCAGCATTAGCCCCAAGAGCACGAACTGAAAGGCCCCAAAGACCACTGGCGTTGGGCTGAAGGTCTCGTAGAAGCCCAGGTACACCGGCTGTACAAGGTCTACGAGCCAGGGAAAGATCAGCGCGTAGATGCCGATGAGCGCCTCAAGGATGGCGTAGGCGCGGATGGGCCTGTCAACCGTATCCGCCCACTTTGCGCCGCCGAAGCCTCCGAGCGAGCTCTTCATGGACTGCATCATCCCCGACGGGGAGGGGAGACC
>CAZKOI010000133.1:0-8631 GCA_964554315.1 uncultured Enterobacterales bacterium
GGAGAAGGCATGAGGCGTCCAGGGGTGCTCTGAGGTTGCGCGCGCCATCGCGACAAAGTTGGCGTCATCGATGTGTACGGGCTTCCCGAGAAAAGGGATCGATAGCCCAACGAGGAGGAGCAGCGGCAGAGGAGAGGTCATGGCTCATCGTACCGGGTTAGCAGGTCAGCAAGGAGAGTTCGTGTCGGAATCGTGCGACATCGTAGTGGTCGGTGCCGGTCACGCAGGGTGTGAGGCTGCGCTGGCTGCGGCTCGTCTTGGGCGCAGCGTGCGCATGGTGACCATGAGCGAGGATCACATCGGCCGCCTCTCGTGCAATCCCGCGGTGGGTGGCTTGGCCAAGGGCAACCTCGTTCGAGAGATTGATGCCCTCGGCGGAGCGATGGCGATGGTCGCCGATCGGTCCACGATTCAGTTCCGCCGACTCAACACCCGCAAGGGACTCGCGGTTCAGGCCAGCCGTGCGCAGGTCGACATCGACCTTTATCCAAAGGAGATGCGTCGCGTCATCGACGGCGCGCCTGGGCTTGAGGTCGTCAGCGGGGAGGCCGTGGACCTCATCGTCGAGGGCCAACGTGTCGTGGGGGTTGAGCTCGACGGTGGTCGGCGCATTCACTGCATGGCCGTCATCCTCACCACCGGAACCTTTCTCTCAGCCGTGATGCACTGCGGAGACGCTCAGGTGGCCGGGGGGCGTGTGGGGGAGGCCTCCGCCAGCCGACTCTCAGAGCGGCTTCGGGGCCTCGGCCTCCGCCTCGGGCGACTTAAGACGGGCACGACGCCTCGGCTGGATGCTCGAACCATCGCCTGGGAGCGCATCGAGGTCCAGGAGGACACCGTGCCACAGGGGCACTTCTCGTTTGCTCCCCCCGAGGCCCGCCTGCCCCAGATTGACTGCCACATCGCCTACACGACGCCAGAGACGCATGACCTCATACGCGGGGCGCTCGATCGCTCGCCGCTCTTCTCCGGTCAGATCGAGGGGCGCGGTCCCCGCTATTGTCCGAGCATCGAAGACAAGGTCGTTCGCTTTTCGGAGCGCGAGCGCCACCAGCTCTTCCTGGAGCCAGAGGGCTTGGACACCCACCGAGTCTACGTCAACGGCCTCTCGACGAGCCTTCCAGCGGACATCCAGCTGGCGATGGTCCGCTCGATTCCCGGCCTAGAGACCGCGGAGATTATCCAGCATGGGTACGCCGTGGAGTACGACTTTGCCGATCCCCGTGACCTCGACCACGGCCTCCAGCACCAGGGCATTCCGGGCTTGTACCTGGCCGGCCAGGTCAATGGAACCAGCGGCTACGAGGAGGCGGCGGCACAGGGGCTTGTGGCCGGCATCTCTGCGGCCACAGGAGAGCCTCTTGTCCTCGGTCGAGACCAGGCCTACACCGGCGTCCTGATTGATGACTTAGTGACCCGGGGAGTGGGGGGTGAGCCCTACCGTATGTTCTCTAGTCGAGCAGAGCATCGACTCCTCCTCCGTGAGGACAATGCTGACCGTCGCTTGACCCCGCTTGGACGACGGCTGGGCCTGGTGACCGACGCAGCCTGGATGCGCTTTGAGGACAAGCTCCGGCGGATCGATGAAGCCACCGCGTGGGCCATGGCTACACAGGTTCGCCCCGATGCGGCCACGGCCGCGCGATTTGAGGCGGCGGGTGAGGCGGTGCCCCGCAAGCCCCAGACGGTCGCGGAGCTTCTGAGGCGACCCACCCTGACCTGGGGCATGCTGTCTGGCCTGATGGATGGGGTGCCCCAGGTGGATGCCAGCATTGCCGAGCAGGTCGAGACGGACATCAAGTACGCCGGCTATCTGGGAAGAGAGGCGGTGCGTGCGGAGCGGACACGAAAGATGGCTGCCGTCGAGATCCCTGACGGGATGGACTTTCAGGCCCCAGGAATCTCCAGCGAGGTGGCAGAGCGCCTCGCGGCAGCCAGGCCGAAGACCCTCGGGGCCGCCGCCCGTCTTCCGGGTGTTACCCCGGCAGCCATCGACATGCTGGCGGTCTTGTTGGCGCGGCAGAAGGCTGGATGAGCGCTTTGGTCGAGGCGGAGCGTGTTCACCTGGAGCTCCTTGAGAAGTGGCGCGGCGCCATGAACCTGATCGGGCCCGGGCCGGCCGAGGATCACATCATCGATGCCCGCGCAGCGGTCGTCTCTCTCGACCCTCGAGGCCGATGGGCAGACCTCGGCAGCGGAGCCGGCTTTCCAGGTCTCGCCTTGGCGATTCACCATCCCGCGCTGGAGGTCCTACTGGTCGAGAGCCGAGAGCGTCGAGTGGGCTTTCTCAAGCAGGTCGTTCGGGCGGCGGGGCTGGTCAATGTGGAGGTGTTTCATGGACGAACAGAGACGCTCTCCGGCCCCTTTGATGGCGTGATCAGTCGAGGGTACCGACCCCTGATCGACTACCTTGGCGATGCGGATCGACTGCTTCACGATCGGGGCAGTGCCGTTGCCATGACGGGCGCCGGACCGCTCATAGACGTTCCCGATGACTGGACGGTCCATGGCACGTGGACCTACGAGGTCCCCAACGGTCGTCGCAGTGTTCACGAACTCCGACGCGCCTGATTAATCGAATTCGAGGTCGATCTCGCCGAGGTCGAGCTCATCATCCAAGGCCTCGTCCTCGGGACGCCCTCCGTCGGGTGCGGCCTCGCTCTTGGTGTCCATGCCGAGCTCATCATCCACGCCGTAGGTCGACTTCCAGGTGGGGACATCGTCGCCCTCTAGCTCCTTATCGGAGGCCTCCGGGAGCGTGGGATCGCAGAAGAGGACGTACCAGCCCTTCTTGGTGAACTTGTTGTCTTCGCTGAGCTTCACCCCGTAGCGAGGCAGAGCGGTGCCTTTTTCGGCTTGCTTGAGGACGGGAACCGACTGATAGGTGTCGACACACACCGTGAATCGAGCACGCATAGCGTTCGCAAGCGCCTCGTCGACGGCGGCGTGGCACTTCTCATGGCGGCGCTTTGTGCCTCGGTTGCAGATGGTGATCTTAGCGTTGGCGAGAAAGGCGCTCCAGAGGTTGGTGGTGGACTCCATCTTGTAGCGCTTGGCCTTTCGCTTGAACTTCTTGCTCTGAGCAATCTGAAAGTCCAACTCCTTGACTGTCTGTTGGAGCTCCTTTCGCAGGGCCTCGCGCTCTTCCTCAGCCTGGGCGAGCTGTACCCGAAGAAAGGCGACCTCGTCGTTCAAGCGGCTCCTCGCCGCGGCTGTCTTCTGCTTGTCTCCCTTGAGCTTGGCGAGCTCGGCTTCCTTCGCCGCAAGCTCAGCCTGAAGCGCAGTCACACGGGCTATGGCATCGTTGGCTCGCTCGGCCTCCGTCTTGACGAAGTCTTCGGCGAGCATCCGAAGCTCGGCCTCGGTCAGTTCCTCCTTGATGACCTCGGGCGCCGGAATGACGACCACGGGCTCGGAGAGGAGGTCGTGTCCCACGATGCCTCCGAAGACGCAGACCGCTGCGGTGAGCAGTAGCGTAAGGAACAGCGTGGATTTTTTGATGCGGACCTGATTGCTAGGCACGTAATCGTCTTGCACGGGGGCCTCCTGGTTGTGCCCCTCTAATGCAGAGGCTCCTCCTTGGCAGGCTCAAAGCGCTCCGGGCGGGTATCGGTACGGGTTGGTACGGGCCGCGCAGGGAGAGAGGGGTCATCTCGCCGCGTTCGCCAGCGTGAGGCCGCCTCGAGCTCGGGAGGGGATTGAAGGACGTACACAAGGGCCTTGGCGAGGCCCACGAGCCAGGCCGTGTTCCGCACAAAGAAGAGGCTGAAGCTCAGCAGCAAGAAGGAAAGCGAGGGTTCCGAACGAGATATCCAAAGGAGTGACGGAATCTGGACGGCGGTGTAGGCCAGGATTCCGATGACCAGCGGAAGCGGTCCGTAGAGCGGGAGACCCAGCAGCCCTGCCCACAGCAGGATGGTCGAGGCCAGCTGGGCGAAGACGAAGCTGAACCGAATGTCCTTGGCCTGGAGGACCTTTCGTTGTGGAAAGGCCAGCGAGAGGAGCGTCCGGGAGTACCCTGTGGTGACATGCTTGGCGATATAGGGCAAGAGTCGCTCTCGGTGCATGTGCAGGACCCACAGCTGGTCGGTGCTCAAGATGCGGTGTCGCTCCGCGATCGTCATGGCGACAATGGTGTCCTCAGCAGCCGCGAGACGATGAAAGAAGTGCTCCTCAAGCCGGTCGCGGTCAAAGAAAACGTCGCGATGGAAGGCGACATTTCCCATTGAGAAGGAGTCCGTCTCGGCGGGAATGAATCGCCACCAGTACAAGGCCCAGTCCAGGTTCGCGAAGCGGCCCAGCATGCCCTGCCATGGCGCGGGCCGGTAGGTGCCGGCCACGACCGGAGCCACCTCAAGCCACCGTCGAATGTCGCGAAGCCAGTGGCTGGGCGGAATGCAGTCTGCGTCGGTGAAGACGAGAAAGGCCCCTCGCGCAGCGTCAGCCCCTCGGTTGCGGCTGATGGCGGGTCCGACCTGAGTATCGTTGCGAAGCACCGTCACGTCAAACTGGCTCAAAATGCTGGACGTCGCGTCCGACGACCCGTCGTCGACCACCAGAACCTCAAAGTCGTCATCGTCCTGCCCACACACCGCGCCGAGGCAGCGAACCAGGGTGTCCGCGGCGTTGTAGGCCGGGATGACGATGGAGATGGTGCCTTGAACCATGATCGACCCTACGGCTCGTCTGACGGACTGTCAACCCGCATCCACAGCCACGTTCGTCGGGGTCCGTCAACCCAAGACTCGACCTTGATCCATGGAGGAGAGGGTGGGCCCGAGAAGCCCGGCTCTTGCCGGGTGATCAGCCACCGGCGTCCTCGAGAAGAGCGCTCGGTGTTGATCCACTCTCGACACCGAGCGGTCGTCACCGAGGTCTGAAAGTTCGGAAGTCCGTCGTTGAGTCGAAGCGGCAGCAGCGCGGCCTCGACCCCCAGCCCTGAGCAGTCCAAGAGCTGGTCCCCGGCGGGGAGGTCCACATGCATGTCGACCCCGCTCAACATCCACCCCAGGATTTGGTTTTGCTCGGCTCGTGCGAGGTCATCAACGGGCTTTCCTGCCCAAGGTCCGTAGGTCCAGAGCCAGGCGGCACCGGCGAAGGCGAAGAGGGCTTGGAGTAGGCGCTCGGTTCGGGCAAAAGTCGTGGTCGCGAGAAGCCTCGACGCGGCCACAGGCACGACCATTGAGATGGGCACAGCGAACTGTACGAAGTGATGGACGTTCAGTCGGGCCCAGACGGCCATGAGGAACATCGCCCCCCACCCCGCACCAAAGACCAGCAGACTGTTGAGGCTTGCGCGCCAGCCGCGATTGTCGCCCAGGAGTACGAGCGGCAGCGACAGGAGGGTGAGGGTGACGCCGAATGGCGCCTGGTCCTTGAAGCGATCGAGGTTATCTCGAACAAAGGCCCAGGCACACGGACGAGCCAAGGCTGAAGGGCTCGGGTAGGCCTCGTCTGTGGGCTCGTCTCGACAGGCACGAACAAGGTCCATGTCTCCGCTATCGACAGCCAGCTGAACTTCGAGCGCTCGCTGTGTCTGAACGGCGGTGTCTGTCCCCTTCTGCTGGCTCACCGCGAGGGCTCCGTTCAGTCCGGGCCCAATCGCGAGCAGCGCAATGGCCAGCCCGACAGCCCCAGCCCGACGATGACGTTGCCAGGAAAGCAGGACCAGCACGGCCATCAGTGCCACCATCGCCAGGCCCCGAAAGTCGATCCCGAGAGCGAGCCCAGCGGCAAGGGCGCCGATTGCTCCGAGGGCGGGATGCCCCCAGCGGTAGAAGGCTGCGCCGAAGGCCAAGGTCAAGCCCGTCGTGGCCGTGAGCATGGGGTAGAGGGTGGCCCAGCGGCTTGCCTCGGCCCATGGATTGATGGTGGGAACCGTCACGGCGGCGAGAAAGCCCGCCCACGGGGTGGCGAGCGCTCGGGCACCGAGTCCAGCCGAGAGCACCACGAGGCTCATGCATACGCTCGCAATGAGCCAGGCCGCGTCGTTGTAGGTGGTCCACTCTCCGATGTGCCCGAGGATGGCGGGATAGAGGGGGTTTCTCCACGTGGCGTAGCCGCCCATGTCGACCCCGTGGGTGACCATCCACGCGCTCGGAACGTACTCCATCCAGTCATAGGAGGAGAGGTACGGGAGGGGAACGAAGGCGTGGCCTCGCCACCAGAGGCCGACGAGACCGAGCAAGACACCGAGTAGCCAGGGTGCCTCCCGCATGAGCCGCCTACTCCACAACGTCTTCGGAACCCCGGGGAACGATCTTGGCATGGCTGTAAGTGTAGGTCAGAACGCCACTAAGTGCGCTGTAGGTCGTGCCTTCGGGGGGCTGGGGGACCAACACTTCACTGAGCTGGTCATCGACCCGCAGACACTCGTCGAGCTCCAGCTCGCCGTAGTCGGCGGGAGCGTCGGGGTTGCTGTCGGTGACGGTGACATCGTTGACGGTCACCACCATGCCCTCCAGCGGCTCAGCCAAAACACCCCCGGTGCCGATGTCGCATGTCGACGCGATGACGATGGGCTCAACCGTCCGGCCCGTGTCGGTCACGGTGACCTCCGGATCGCCGATCTGCGAGAGGCCGTAGTACTCGCTGTAGACCCCAGACACCGTCACCTCGTCTCCGATGGCCACAGCTCCGGACGAGAAGTCGCCCGCATCATAGACATAGATTCCGCCGTAGCTCGTGGCCTCAGGATCTTGGATGTAGAAGCCTGAACCATCGCGCACGCCGGTCACGATCATGCCCGCGACCCGGACATCGGCGCCCTCACCGGGGTGGAGGGAGCTTGAGGGGTCGCGGATGTCGCTCAGGCTGTAGGTGCAGCCGAGGTCACCTGGGTTGTACTCCTCGGGGCAGGGGTCGCACCCGTCTCCCTTCCCGTCCTCGTCCATATCGGCTTGGTCCTCATTGGCCAGCCAGGGGCAGTTATCGGACTCGGTGTCTGCACCGTCGCCGTCGATGTCGCCCGGTGTATGCGTACAGTCGACCACATCTGAGGCGAGCGGGCATGGGTCGCACACATCCCCCGCCCCATCACCGTCGTGGTCGCGCTGCAGCGGGTCGTAGGCGGATGGACAGGTGTCGTCGGCGTCAGGAACGCCGTCCCCGTCGGTGTCTCCTTCGCTGGGCGAGGAGATGTCGCAGGAGGCCCGCGTTTCCTCGCAGCTAAACAGCCCCAACAGGTCGTTGGCGTAGTCTAGACCGGCAGGCATGCTTACGGCGCCAAGGGCGGAACTCAGAATCTCTTCGATGTCCGCAGCCGTCTGGCTGTCATCTCCGCTGGAGCCGGCCTTCGCGCAGACGCTGCGCTCTTCGCCGCAGGCGTCGATGCTCTCGCACCACGCAGGGTTCTCCGCCAGCATGCTCACCCACTCTGGCTCGCCGTAGAGGGCGAGACCATCGCGGAGGACCAAGCGCGTGCTGGTTGCTGCGGCATCGATGACCACTCGATAGGGCTCAGCGCCGTAGTCAAAGACGCTGATGTCCGCCCGCATGCCGGCCTCGAGGCCGCCGAGCACACCGTCGAGGTTGAGGGCGCGGGCGGCCTCTGAGGTGGTCCATGACCACATCGTCACGTCGGAGATTCGGCTGTCGCGGGCCCGCAGGTAGTCCGCAGCGCAGGTCAGCTCCCTTGCGGGACTCGTCGAGCCCGACCATGTCCAGTCAGGCGCCAGCGTGAGAGGCACACCCAGGGTGTGAGCAACGTCTGCGGGGGTGGTCGCTGCGTAGAGGTCAAGGTTGGATCGTGGTGACCACGCAATGGTTGTTCCTTGGTCCGCCATTCGAGCCAGCTGTGCTGTCGTGGCGTCCGTCGCGTGAACATAGATCTGCCCCGGGCCCTCCATTCCGATGCGCATCATGTGGGCAAGCTCATGGGTGCCGCTTCCGTTTACGCCCTCCGCCACGTGGTTCTCGACCGCATCAAAGCTCGATCCGGGAACGATGGTGTCGCCCACCTCAAACCGGTCGGTGACGGTGCTCGCGGAGTAGTAAAGGTTGTAGCCCGGTATTCCGGATGCACCGGCACCTTCGTCGAGGTTGCGAATGAGCGGATTGATGCATGCGCCTCCGCTTGAGCCCACCACGGCCGTCGTGCCGGCTACGAGGCTTCGAAGCTCGGCCCACTTCATGATCTCGCAGCCGTAGGGGCCGTCGACGGCATCGTAGGCCGTCCGGTAGTCCCAGTATGCGCCGTCACTGCGCCAGTCGTAGCGATCCTCGAACAGGTCGCCGTGCTCCCAGGGCTTGAGGGCGTTGTACTGCATGTGGTTGTGCGAGTCGATGAGGCCCGGAGAGATGACGCCCTCGGTGCAAATGCGAGAGACGTCCTCCTCCTCGCAGCTGTCGTCCGGTCCGCAGGTGATCAAGCCCGTGGACTGGTCGAATACGACCTCGCCGGCGACGGGCCCATCCGGTGTGAGGATGACGCCAGAGAGCGCCACGAGTGCGCTGTCAGAGGTGGTCGGCTCACAGGCGGGAAGCGCGGGTCCCTCGGTCCATGTCCAGGCGCTGGTCGGGGCTTCACCCGTGTCATCGGCGTCCGAATCGGCGTCGGCATCGGCGTCCGCATCGGCGTCGGCGTCGGCATCAGCGTCGGCGTCGGCATCAGCGTCGGCGTCGGCGTCGGCG
>CAZKOI010000134.1:0-8628 GCA_964554315.1 uncultured Enterobacterales bacterium
AGGCACGGGGAGAGGTTCCGGACCCCTCTTCCACGGACGTCGAAGAGATGGCCGTCATCTTGCAAGTTTTGAAGGACGTGCGAGAGCAGAAGGGCGATACGTTCTGGACCGAGATGGCCAGGGGAATCCGAGGCGTCTCAGAGGAGACGACGACGGGCGTACATCGCCTGGTCGAGCGCACCGAGAACGGAACGCTCTTGTTCCCGGCAATCAACGTCAATGACTCGGTCACCAAGTCGAAGTTCGACAATGTCTATGGCTGTCGTCACTCGCTCGTCGACGCAATCATGCGGGCGACCGATGTACTCATTGCTGGAAAGAAAGCTCTGGTGATGGGGTACGGTGATGTGGGTAAGGGTTCAGTCGAGTCGCTTCGTGGCCAGTCAGCGCGAGTGAAGATCACGGAGGTCGACCCCATCTGCGCGCTGCAAGCTTGCATGCGGGGAATCGATGTGGTGACCATCGAGGACGAGGTCAAGGACACCGACATCTTCGTAACGACGACTGGAAACTTTGGGATCATCAAGGCCGAGCACATGATGCAGATGAAGCACAATGCCATCGTCTGTAACATCGGGCATTTCGACAACGAGATCGAGATGGCAGTCTTGGAGGCAATGCGGGCCAGTGGCGATGTCGAGAAGATCGAGATCAAGCCCCAGGTTCACGAGTGGAAGTTCAAAAACACAACCCACGGCCCGAACGGTGGTGGGCACAGCATCATCGTCCTTGCGGAGGGGCGGCTGGTGAATCTTGGGTGTGCGACTGGACATCCGAGCTTGGTGATGAGCGCAAGCTTTACCAACCAAACGATGGCGCAGATTGAGCTTCATCAAAACGCCGAGAGCTACGGGGTGAACACCCTACAAGACGCCCATGGTCTCAAGCCTACAGTCGTTACGCTTCCGAAGCACCTCGATGAAAAGGTTGCCCGACTTCACCTCGACAAGTTCGGTGTCAAGCTTACGAAGCTCTCACAGGCTCAGGCAGACTACATCGGCGTCGACGTAGATGGCCCGTACAAGCCCGAGCACTACCGGTACTGATTCGGTTGAACCCATCGTCCGTCGTGTCTCAAGGCGGTCGCTGGTCCCTATCACTCCGACTCGAGGCGACCGATTTCGGAGGCCTCTTCCAGGATTGTGAGGAGGGCTGGCGTCCGAAGCTTTGCGCGGGCTGAGGTGACGAACTCGCTCGTATCCACGCCATATTCCTGAGCGTACCGAATGGCCTGGAGACCCATATCTAGGGCATCGCACTCCTTTACAAAGAGCGCTTCTGGGGTCTTCGCGGCAGGGTATTCTTTCCAGAGGTCCAGAAGGTCTGGACGACCGTCGAAAAGGCGCCGGGCTGCATCTACCTCAAGTTCCGCCTTTTCCGCACTGGAGATGCCGTCGTGAGGGGTGATGTCTCCGGCGAAGACCTCCGGAAGGTCATGGACGAGTGCGAGCTTTAGGGCTTGCGCGATGTTGAGGTTGTCGGGACAGTGGTTCATGACCAGCCAAGCGACGCCCCACGAATGAGCAGCGACAGTCTCGGGTGTACTGATGCCGGCCCTGAGCCATCCGGCTCTGGTGACATGCTTGAGGGCGAGTGACTCGTCGAAGAGCTTGGTCATGCTCGGACTACGCGTTCACGCTGGTCGGGCCACCGCATACTGAGCAGAATAGGGTCATCATTTTGGCGTTTGATGAACGCCTCTCTGGAGCCAATCTCGGCCCACCTTTCAGTGATCATGGTCTGAGCGACGGCACTGCCGAGGTTGCTGCCAGGGCCCGGTAAAATCACGACATCCGGTGCCCATGTTCGGAGTGCTGTTCGAATGGCGAGTGTGAGATCGAAGGTGTCGGTCACCTGAGGGCCGAGAGTGTAGTTTCGAAGTCTTTCTGGCGAGGCAGAGTAGGGGCTATGTACATGCCCCAACCCGTCAATCATCGGAATTCTTGGTGCTGTCCAAGGCAGGTGAGCGAGTTCGACTCGAGCTCGCTCTGCGGTTTCCTCCATCAGGGGCGTGTGGAAGGCAGAGTGGAGCGGCAACCGAAGAGGAAAGGTGTGGGTTCCCATGCTTACTTCTGGAAGAATCTCGGCGGCTCGTTTCAGTGCTGAATCCGTGCCCCCTAAAACGGCCTGTCCTCCCAAACGAATGGACCAGAATAGGTCCGGCACCTGAGCAACTGCTGAGTCAATGGCGTCGACTCGGGCGGGATCCACCGTCCAATCATCAGCCACACACGGATAGACGATTTGTCCTCCGACAATGTTCCCGACCTGGTACTGACCCATAGTCTCGATGAGCTCGGCCGTCGCCTCCAAGCTCAAGGCGCCGGCGTACCCGAGCGCGGTGTACCATCCCATCGAGTTTCCGATCACACCAACGATGTTGTAGGCATTGGTGTCGACCTGGTCGAGGTCGGCGAGGCTGACACCTGCGGTCAGCGCGCTGGCATTTTCACCTCTTATGTGGAGCTTGCTCGTGAATCCAGGCGCGGAGTCCATCTCACGTACTGTTGGGCGCCCTTGAGCTGAACGGTATGCATCGAACACATCCAGAGCGGGGCTTGTGATTCCCTTCAACGAGGACAGCGACTCCTTGGCATAAGAGCCGCGACCGGGACACAGAACTACTGCTCGCTTCATGGCTTCATTAGCTCCTTCGCCGCGTACTCGATGTCATCCTCGCTTACGAGGACGAGGTTAGCAGCTGCACCCAGAGGTATGTACGTGTCTACACCGGCGACTCGAGACATGCGTAGGCCTTCGCAATGTTCGACGAGAGAGGTGATGATGCCCTCAGCCATACCGCCGGTCTGTCGGCACTCATCGACGACCAAGACCCTTCCCGTTGCTCTTGCTTCTCGAACCATGTCTTCGACAGGGAGAGGGTTCAGCCATCGAATATCAACGCATCGGGCGTGAATACCCTGTGCTTCCAGTCGTTTCGCCACTCTCAGGCTCATCCAGTGCCCATTTCCGTAGCTGATGATGGTGAGGTCAGCCCCATCTCCCCATGTCCTAGCTGACCCGATGTCGATGGAGAACTCGGGCTGAGGATAGGCGAATGACCAAAGGCCATCTTTCTCCTCGTGAAGGTCCTTGGTCATGTAGAGTGCGATGGGCTCGATGAAAGCACTCACCCGACCATCTACCTTGGCCGCAGCTGTGACGGTTCGTAGCATTCCTACGGCATCTTCACCGTTGCTCGGGCAGGCTATGATGAGACCAGGGATTTCTCGAAGACTTCCGACCGAGTTGTCATTGTGAAAGTGCCCCCCAAAACCCTTTTGGTATGCGAGTCCCGCGATTCGGACGACCATTGGGTTCGCAAACTGGGCGTTCGAGAAAAACTGCAGGCTGCACGCCTCACCCCGAATTTGGTCGATGGCGTTGTGAAGGTATGCCAGGTACTGAATCTCCGGCATCGGAAGCATCCCGAGGTGGGCTGCACCCAATGCAACGCCGAGAATGGATGTCTCATCGAGGAGAGTGTTGAACACGCGGCCGACGCCTGCCTTCTCTTGAAGGCCCGCAGTGACATGGTAGACACCCCCTTTGCGTGCGACATCCTCCCCGAAGATGCAGAGTTCGGGGTGTTTGACCAATAGATCGCCCAGAGCGCGGTTTAACAGCATGGCCATATGCCGAGGTCTCTCTTGCTCAGGCAGGCGACCATGAAAAGCCATGCGTTGTTCCGTCGAAGCGCTGGTCTGGGCGGCCTTCCGCACTGAATCCTCGCTATGCGGTGCAAGTGGCGCCACAATATCTTCGACCCGTGTGAGCTTTGGGCGTGACACGGCCTCCCGAGCCAGCGCCGTCGTGGTCGCGCGCGCGCGCTCGTAGATATCCAAGACCTCGGCAGGGGTAAGCCAGCCGCCTTCGATCAGAAGCTTGGCTGTGCTCAGGAGAGGGTCCTTAGACTCGGTTGCAACGATTTCCTCCGTTGACCGGTACAGCTGCTCAACGTCGGAGCCGGCATGACCGAGAAGGCGGACCAACTTTAGATGGAGGAATGCCGGCTTACGAGTGGTTCGGGCATGCTCGATCGCATCGTGCGCAGCCTCGAAAGCATCGACGATATCGAGCCCATCGGCACCGAAGTAGGTCAGCCATGGATCCGCTCGAAAGCGATCCTCGACCCACCCATGGGGCGTTCTAACCGAGATACCGATGCCGTTGTCCTCGCACACAAACACAACGGGGCACGGGAGGTTTTGATGGGCAGCCATTGCCGTTGTGTTGAATGCAGCACAGGCGGTGGCATGGTTCGACGAGGCATCCCCGAAGGAGCAGATCACGATGCTGTCGGAGGGAACCGGTGCTCGCAGACCAATCCGACGCTGGCGGTCTAGCATGAATGCGGCCCCCACAGCCTTCGGAAGGTGACTTGCGATGGTCGATGTCTGCGGCGGAATCCAGAGGTCGACGGACCCGAATACCTTGTGTCGGCCCCCCGCGATGGGCTCATCTGCCGAGGCAACCAAGCCGAGGAGAATATCGAAAATCGGTGTCTGACCACCCACCTGGTTTGCGCGCTCGATGAAGAACCCACCGGAACGGTAGTGAAGAAATGCCGGATCGGATGGACGGCTGGCTGCAGCAACGACCGCGTTGGCCTCGTGGCCCGATGAACCGATGGTGTAGAAGGACTGCCCCTCGGTCTTCAAGGCGCGGCTCACGAGATCCAGGTGCCTGCTGGCGACCATCGTTTCAAAGAGTGCAATTGCTTGTCTGCCTGTGAGCCTAAACCCTTGGCGGACTTTGGCATCCAGGCTGGTCTGTACGAGCATGGGTTGCGTGGTCTTGACGCCTTCTAGGAAGTTTTCATCGACAATGCTTGCTCGGCTTACAGCCATACTTTCACCTTTGAAAACATAAACTTAGCTAAAAAATCATCTTCGGCAATGAGACCCCGGCTGCGGCTGCTGCTCGAGCGACAGCTGTGACCAGGTTCTTGTCCTCTGATGCATCGGCGACGACAAATGCAGCACGAATAGCGGAGTCTTCCTGCCCGCTGACTCGCGCGAGAGCGAGCAAAGCCATTACTTCATCTCGATAATTACCGAGGGACTGTGCCTCGATTCTGGCCTGCCTGGCCAGGGAGGCCCCTTGCTCGAGGTCGCCGGTGTCCATTGCGTCGACTGCACGGCCCAGAAGTGTGTCGGGTAGTGTGTTCCTCTGAGCGTTCTGACCAGCGAGCTGAGCTCTGACCAAATCGGCCTTGAGCGCCTGAAGAGCTGGAATCGCGTCGGCCTCTCCCGCCGCTTGAGCGAGCGCTATCGCTTGCCGGACAAGGGTGATGGCTTGTTTCAGCTCTCCGCGAAGCTGATGTGCTTGGGCCGTCCAGGTGGCGTGTCGGGCCCGCAGCGCTGGACGATTCGCGAGATAGGGACCCAGTGCAAGGCTGAGGTCGAGCGCTCGGTCTCCATCTTGTCGGGCCAGGGCCTGCACGAGTGCGACGGCTATCTCATCGGCTTCGTCGCCAACACGAAGGTCAGCCATGGGCCATGCCGAGCGCATCCATGGCCAGGGCTGCAGCCTCAATCTCGAGGTTGGGAGGAACGGATATCTCTCCTGGGCTCAAGGTCTGGCTGGCCAACCATTCCAGGGTCAAACCCAGCAGAGCAAAATGAAGCAGAACGGGCTCCGGCGAGCCGGCATTGGTCACGATATTCAGGGGGTTGCCGGAGGCCATGACCACGACCGTAGGACCACTATCGAGTGTGTATCGGACCACGTGATCGGAGACTTGGTCGACTGCGGTTGCGGAGTCTCGGATGCTTTGGACATCAATCTCGTCGTCACCGTGACCCGCATTCACTAACACCAGACCATTTCGAGCATGGGTCAGGTCTTTGGCCGAGATCGCGCCCGTCATTCCAGTGCTGGTGACCACGATGCCAACACGCTGAAGACAGTCCGCGAGAGTAGGGGTCGGATATCCATCATAGTGGGCGACTAAGCGCCGAATGGGATTGGGCTCGACCACCTCGATGTTTGCGCCAGCGGCCCGAGCATAGGCCGCCACACCGGTCCCGACGGGGCCGTATCCGACGACACCGACGCGTCGACCGGAGAGGTGCATTCCGGTCAGCGCCTGCACCGCATGCCAGAGTCCTTCGCCCACACCGTGTCGGTTTTCAATCGCAGGCTTCAAGTTGCCGTCATTGATGTTGACCACGCCGATAGGGAGGTTGGTGAGGCGCCGAAGCTTGCTCACACCGGATCGTGTGACCTCTACGGCACCCTGAACATGCTCGCTGAGGTGTGGAAGCTCGTTAGACAACGTGGTTACGATTTCGGCGCCCACATCAGCGATGAGGTGGGGCTTGTGCTGAAGCGCCGCGCGGTAGGCCTCTTGGCGGTTGCCCAACGTGTAGACGGTGACGCCATTATCGCGAAGCATATGGACGACACCGGGATCGGTTGTGGCGTCGTTTGTGCTGCAGACGACCCATTCGCCCCCACCCAATGAAAGCTCGCGGATGAGCGCGCCAGTCAGCGTGGTGAGGTGCCCGCTCAGTGCAACGACTTTGCCCTGGAAGGGGCGTGTAGAAGCCAAGCGGTTTCCCAAGATGGTCATGATTGGGAAGAAGGCATTGATCCTTGAGATCTCTGCAGCGGCGCGGAGGGCGCGGGGATCGGATGCCATGACTACCTCGGGGACGGAGATGTCGTATCCTACGGGCTGGAATTCGGGTATTGAGAGATCGCGACCCGAGGACAAGCGTTGAAGACGCTCGGGAGTGGGAGCACGATGAATGCAGTGGTGTCTAGGAGGTCCGTCCTTGTGGCGGGCGTGACCACTGGAGCCTTGCTGGTGGCTGGGAAGAGCGTCGTGTTCAAATCTCAGCCTGCCACAGGTGCAAAGGTGCTCTCTTCGGCCGAGATATCCGTGGTTGAGCAAGCGGCCAAGGTGCTCTTTCCCGAGGGGGTGTTTCCGGTCAGTGGAGGGGATGGAGTGACCGGGAGGCAGGTGGATGAGCTCCTCGCAGAAGTCATCGACCCCCCAGCAGTAGCGCCCTTTCGAAGCATGTTGGCGGCCTTGGAGTGGGGTACGCTGGTGTCGAGGGGAACTCGATTCTCCGACCTGCCCGAAGATGAAGCAAGAGATGTTCTTCACACGTGGGCTTCGGAGAATCCGGCTCCTCGGCGGTTGGCCTTTGATTCTCTTCAGGCTGTGCTAAGCATGGCCTTCCTTCGGCGACCTGAGGTCCTCCGAGCGATCGGGTGGCGTGTGGGGTGTGGCGGATGAAGCGAGGCTACGCCGACTATGGTGCCACCGAGCAGTGGGAGGCTGATGTCGCCGTCATTGGTGCAGGGGCCGGAGGCGCTGCAGCCGCGACCGCCTTGGCTGAGGCGGGTCTGAGGGTCATCGTCCTCGAGGCGGGTAGCCACTGGACTCCGGCAGATTTTGAACAGGACTCGGTCTGGGCGCTTCGGAATCTGTACCAGAACCGTGGCATGCGAACAACGGTTGGAAACTGCGTCATCCCCGTTCCAGGCGGTCGTGGAGTGGGTGGGAGTACGCTCATCAATAGTGCGATTTGCTTCAAGACTCCTGACACCATTCTCTCGGACTGGGTGGAGAACCACGGGTGCGCGCGGCTGACCCAGGAGCGTATGGCACCTCTGCTTGACCGTGTTTGGAAAACGCTCGGCGTGTCGGTAAACCCCGTCATCTTTCAGAAGAGCAACAACCTGATCTTCAAAGTCGGTGCTGACGCGCTCGGACTGCCGGGAGACTGGCTACCGAGGTCAGCCCCAGGCTGTATCGGGTGTGGGGTATGCCAGATGGGGTGCCCGACGGGCGGGAAGCTCTCCGTCGATAGGTCGTTCTTGCCGCTCGCGATGGACACGGGAAACTGCGCCGTTCACGCGGACTGCAGGGTGCAGGCTGTCGAGACGATGGGGGGGCGAGTCACGACGGTTAGCGGACGATTCATCGACCCCGCTGATTTGCGACCAAAAGGCGGGTTCAGCGTTCGAGTGCGCGCTCTTGTAAGCAGCGCGGGTCCCATAGGAACCCCACGCTTCCTGCTGGGGTCTGGGCTCACGGATGACAGGGTTGTCGGACAGCGGCTGTTTATCCACCCGACGAGCGGTCAAATGGCCCGGTTTGAACAGGAGATCAGGCCATGGGAAGGGGTGACTCAGGGCTACTGTGTCGACCGCTGGGATGAGGGCTATCTTCTCCAGGTCTACTCAGTCTCTCCCGATCAGTTGTTCATGGTGATGCCGTACTCGCTGGGGCAGACACGTCTAGAGGCGGTTCGAGATCTCCGACACTTGGCGCTCGCGGGTCCGCTGGTTCACGACGAAGATAGCGTCGGTAGGGTGACCATGGAGGGTCTGACCTACTTTCTTGGCGACGGCGATAGAGGGCGTCTGCTGGCGGGGATTCGTGAGACTGCACGGGTGTTCTTCGCCGCCGGTGCCGAGGAGGTCTACACGGGCATCGTGGGAAGTCGTCCGATTCGGCGTCCGACGGAAATTGATGATGTCGTACGCGATGACATCCCAGCACGGGACCTCTATCTGTACGCTAGTCACCCCATGAGTACGGTGCCGATGGGGGCAGACGCGCAGAGGGCAGCCGTGGACCCTGACGGGAGGGTCTATGGGTGGGAGAAC
>CAZKOI010000135.1:0-8600 GCA_964554315.1 uncultured Enterobacterales bacterium
GTGCTCGTCGATGGGTCAACAACCCAGAGGCGCTTGAGCGTCTGTTTGGGGAGTATGCGGAGCGCTATAAGCTTCGTCCTGGTGGCTACACCCGAATTCGCAAGGTCGGCTACCGGGCGGGCGATCAGGCCCCAATGGCGCTGATCGAGCTCGTCGGTGACTACGAGCCAAGCGACGCAAAGCCCAAGGCCGCAAAGAAGGAAGCAGCTCCCGCTGCCCCGGAGGCTGAGGAGGCACCCGCTGCTGAAGAGGCACCTGCTGCTGAGGAGGCACCCGCTGCTGAAGAGGCACCTGCTGCTGCTGACGATGGGTCTGCCGATTCGTCCGACGGTGAGGAGTAGACTCCCCACTAGAGTCCCGCATCCCGTGCTGGCAGGCTATGTAAAGTGACGCCTGGAGGCACGGGATGCCGGATCGCTCAAATGAGCTGCGAGCGCTGCTCGCCAACCACATCAAAGACAACAACCTCAAGAACACGCGTCAGCGTGACGCGATCTTGGATGCGTTCCTGTCAGGTGAGGGACATTCTTCGATCGATGAGTTGCTCTCGAAGGTCCAAGCTGATCATCCGGCGGTTGGGTACGCGACGGTGTATCGTGCGCTGAAGCTCTTTGTGGCTGCGGGTGTGGCATCCGAGCGACGCTTCGGAGATGGCCCGACGCTCTATGAAGCCGCGGAGCTTGGCGATCACCATGACCACTTGATCTGCACCCGCTGTGGCCGCATCTTTGAATTTGAGGACGAGGTTATCGAGGAGCGCCAAGAGCAGGTCGCAGCCAAGCTTGGACTTCGCCTCACCAGCCATCGGATGACGCTCTGGGGTGAATGCGTAGATCGAGTCGAGTGTGAAGGGAGTCGGCGGTAGCAAAAAAAACGGGCCCGCTGGGCCCGTCTTAGATGGTGCGAAGGGGGGGAATCGAACCCCCACAGCCTATGGCCACTGGATCCTTAATCCAGCGCGTCTACCAATTCCGCCACCCTCGCTTGAGTGAACACACGCATCTATGGCTTCCATGAGAGCGTGTCAACCCCACTATTCTACTGGAGTGACATCTGTCGGATCACCCTCTTTGGCGTCCGTCGTCTCACCGGCTGGCGTGCCCACAGGCGCGGCTTCATCGGCCTCAGCATCACTGCCGTCTGGCGCAGAAGCGTCGGTCGCGGGCAGTGTGGATGCGTCGTCCCCGCTGGTAGTTTCGATGGCGGTAGGGGCGGGTGCGGATGGCATGGGAATCCCGAAGCCATCATCGTCGTTCCCTTGAACTCTCTGGATCGCGTCCTCAATGTTGGAACCGGCTTGGACCTTGTCGGAGCTGTACCAAGCCAGAGAAATGCTCGTGAACATAAAGAGTGTGGCGACCACGGTGGTTGCCTTACCCAGGAAGTTTCCTGCGCCCCGAGGTCCATACATCTGGTTTCCGCTTGAGCCCCCAGCGATCGCTGCGCCGCCTTCTTTTCCGGGCTGGAGCAGAATGATCAGAATCATGAACAGTGCGAGGACAATGTGCAGAATGGTGATGAAGAGTTGCATGGATTTCTCTTTAGGCTGTGGCACGCACAATAGCGACGAAGCTATCGGCGTCCAGAGACGCGCCGCCAACCAGGGCGCCGTCAATGTCAGGTTGACTGAGCAATTCAGCTGCGTTCGAAGGCTTAACACTGCCGCCGTACTGAATCCTCGTCTGCTTGGGAACAAATGGAGCGTAACTTGCCGCGAGCCAGGCTCGAATCTGCGCGTGCATCTCCTGAGCTTGCTCTGGGCTGGCTGTGACGCCGGTACCAATAGCCCAGACGGGCTCGTAAGCGATAGTGGTCGATACGACTTGGTCGGGAGCGAGTCCTGCGAGGCCCGTGACGAGTTGCTCTGTCACGACCTCGGCTGCCAGCCCAGACTCGCGCTGCGGCAGGGTCTCTCCCACACAAAGAATCGGGAGAAGGCCCGCCCGGAAGGCCGCGTGGACCTTTTGGTTTACGTCATCGTTACTGTCGCCGAAGAGGCTTCTACGCTCGGAGTGGCCGACAAGGACGTACTCACAGCCAGCCTCTTTGAGCATGCTGCCACTAAGTTGGCTGGTGTAGGCACCGCTCTCAGCAGGGTGAAGGTCTTGCCCCGCGACGGAGATGCCGGTGTGCCGAAGACGTTCCACAACCGCTGGAATGGAGATGGCCGCTGGCGCGACCAAGATGTCCACGCCGGTGTCATCGGCGAGCTCGCTTCGGAGGGCGCTCGCTAGGTTTCGTGCGGCTTCGGGGCCAAGATTCATCTTCCAGTTGCCAGCGATGAACGGACGCCTGCTCATGTGGATCTCCGCTCGTTGATGACGCGAATCCCAGGGAGTGCGGTTCCCTCGACGTAGGCCAGAGACGCGCCTCCGCCGGTCGAGATGTGGTCCACCTTGGCTCCCAGGTCGAACTTGTTGACCGCCGCTGCCGAGTCTCCTCCACCCACCACGGAGTAGCCCGGAGATGCGGCGACGGCCTCAGCAATGCCGCGTGTCCCCGATGCAAAGGCATCCATCTCAAAGACCCCCATGGGACCATTCCAGAAGATCGTCCCAGCGCCTTGGATGGTGTCGGTACAGGCAGCGACAGTCGCAGGACCAATATCGAGTGCCATCTTGCCCTCAGGAATCTCGGTGACGATCTCCGTCTCGGCATCCGGCTTCAGCTCTGTGGCGACAACGTGGTCGACAGGCAGCAGGACCTGCACACCCTTCGACTCGCATCGCTCAAGGACTCGCTTCGCGTAGTTCAGCTTCGCGTTATCGACTCGGCTTCCACCGACGTCCACCCCCTGAGCCTTCAGGAAGGTGTAGGCCATCGCGCCGCCGATGATGAGCGTGTCGCAGCGACGGGCCAGCGAGTCAACGACGCCAATCTTGTCGGACACCTTTGCGCCCCCAAGAATTCCAACAAATGGACGCTTCGGGCTCTCCATGAGCTTATCGAGTGCGGCAATCTCATCGCCGACCAACAAGCCCACAGCGGCACGCTCCATCAGCGTCGCCACACCGGCGATGCTGGCATCCTTGCGGTGCATGGTCCCGAAAGCGTCGTTCACGTAGACGCGACCCAGCCTGGCCAGGTCGCCGGCAAAGTCCAGTGCTCCAGCCTTTTCTCCAGGATGAAAGCGAAGGTTCTCCAGCACCAACACCTGGCCCGGGGCGAGACTCTTCGCCACCTCTTGGACGCCGTCACCCGTAATCTCTGGCGAGAACAAGATCTCGGCATCGAGAAGCTCGGCAAGGCGACTCGCGGCAGGCTCAAGCGAGAACTGTGCATCGGGCCGCCCATCAGGTCGCCCCATGTGGCTGCAAATCACCGTCTTGCACCCCTGCTCCACGAGGTACTTGATGGTGGGTAGCGCCCGCTGGATTCGGGTATCGTCTGTAATGGCACCGTTGGTCAACGGAACGTTGAAGTCGACTCGAAGCAGCACTTCCGCATTCTTAAGGTCGAGATCTTTAATGGTCGCGGTCATCGTCTATCCAAGGGAAGCGATCTTGATCGCTAGGTCGTTCATTCGGTTGGAGAATCCCCACTCATTGTCATACCAGGCGATCACCTTGGCCATGTTTGAGCCGAGGGTCATGGTTGACTGCCCGTCAACGATCGATGAGCGCGGGTCACCGACCAAGTCACTCGAGACGAGAGGCTCATCGCTGTAGCCCAGGATGCCCGCGAGCGAGCCGCTTGAGGCTTCGGACAAGGCTGCGTTTATGGCCTGTGCGGTCACGGGCCTACTCGACTGGAAGACAAGATCGACCATCGAAACATTTGGCGTCGGGACGCGGACGGACATGCCGTTTAGCTTGCCGGTGAGCTCTGGAAGGACGAGTCCGACAGCCTCGGCCGCACCCGTGGTGGTCGGCACCATATTCAAAGCACCTGCTCGCGCTCTTCGGAGGTCCTTGTGAGGCGCGTCAAGCAGGCGTTGGTCCATGGTGTAGCTGTGGATGGTCGTAATGAGCCCGCACTCCATGCCAAATTGCTCATGGAGGACTCGTGCCACAGGCGCCAGACAGTTGGTCGTGCAAGAAGCGTTAGAGATGATGCGGTGCTGCGCCGTGAGCACCTCGTCATTTACGCCCATGCACACCGTCACATCCGGGTCGGTGGCTGGGGCCGATATGGCGACCCGCTTGGCGCCGGCATCGAGATGCTTGGTCGCGCCCGCTCGATCTCGGAATATTCCCGTACATTCCATCACCAAGTCGACGCCGAGAGACGCCCAAGGCAGGTCTGCGGGATCGCGAACAGCGCTGGTCGAAATGGTCTTGCCATTGACCTGGATTCCGCCGGAGACCGCGCTTACTTCGCCAGAAAAACGGCCGTGTACGCTGTCGTACTTCAGGAGGTGGGTCAGCTGTGCATCATCGGCCAGATCGTTGATGTGTACAAACTCGATGGCGGGATTGTTTACGCCGACTCGCAGCACGTTGCGGCCAATGCGCCCGAAGCCATTTAGAGCGACTCGAATTGCCATAATCATCTTCCCCAGAAAAGAGCGTCAGTGTCGGTATACTTTGCGTGGAGGGCGTCTAACACAGGACCCGCGTCGAGCCAGGGTGTTAGGCTCGCCCATGCCTCTTTTGGTTGCAGAAATTGTCTGGCCTGGCGCCGACCTTGATCCGAGGCCTGCCATCGCAGAACGGCTGGGTGTGTCCGTCGACGAGGTTTTGGATTGTTCGCTCACTCGACGTTCGGTGGATGGGCGTCGGAGGCCTCCTCGGTGGCTTGCAAATTACCAGGTGACCCTCGCGTCGACCGAGGCAGAGGTGTTGAGCAAGGGCATTCACGGGGTGAGAGAGACGACCCCCCGAGACCTCCAGCGGTTCTCGCTCGACGACCCTCCTCAGCCAACGCGACGCCCCTGGACGTCCGAGGCGAGGCCGATTGTCGTCGGCGCGGGGCCTGCGTGGATGTTCGCAGCCTTACGGCTGGCGGAACTCGGCGCCCGGCCGGTCTTGCTCGAGCGAGGAGATGGCGTGGAGCGTCGTCACTACACGGTTCGCGATTTCTGGCGCCATGGTCATCTCGACCATGAGAGCAATGTGGTCTTCGGGGAGGGCGGCGCTGGGGCGTTCTCCGACGGTAAGATCTACACCCGACGCAGAGACGGAGACCTGGGTTGGATTTTCAGACGCCTGGTTTCTGCGGGCGCGGATCGAGAGATTCTCGCCGAGGGATATGCTCACCTCGGTACGGACAAGATTCGAGAGATTCTCCCTCGGCTGCGGCAGCGCATGATCGATCTGGGAGCCTCGGTTCGCTTCGGTGCTCGGGTCGACGACCTCCTGCTGGACGGGGGGCGTGCCGCGGGTGTTGTTCTCTCAGACGGCACGTTGGTGAAGGGCGGTCCGGTGATTGTGGCGACGGGACATTCCGCGCGCGATACGTGGCGCTGGCTTCTCGACGCAGGCGTTGCAGCGGAGGCTCGGCCCGTTCACATCGGCGCTCGCATTGAGCATCCTCAGCGCCTGATCGATCGGGCCCGATATGGCGGAGAGCGCGGCGAGTTTCCAGCGGCGAGCTACCGCCTTCGCTCCAACCCCGACTCGACGAGACCGGCGCATACCTTTTGCATGTGCCCAGGCGGCACCGTGGTTCCCGCTACCAATCATGACGGGCGAGTTGTCGTGAACGGGATGAGCTACTCGCGCCGCCAGGCTTTTCACGCGAATAGCGCCGTGATCGTCCCCGTAGAGGTGGCAGACTTTGGCGCAGACGACCCGCTAGCAGGTGTCCGATTCCAGGATGCCATCGAGGAGCGAGCCTTCCGCGTCGGCGGGGGGGGCTTCACAGCGCCAGCCCAGCGGGTGGACGACTTTCTCGCAGGTCGTCCCAGCACCCAACTACCGAAGACCAGCTACATCTTGGGGGTGCGGCCTGCGGATCTTCGCGAGGTGCTGCCTTCCTTCATCATTGAAGGAATGAAGGCGGCGATCCTCCACTTCGACCGTCAGATCCCCGGTTTTGCTTCCTCGGATGGGGTCATCATTGCGCCAGAGACGCGGACCACTGCGCCGCTTCGCTTCATCCGCGATGAGCACATGACTTCGGTGACCGTTCCCGACCTCATGCCGATAGGCGAGGGGGCCGGCTACGCGGGAGGAATTATCTCCGCCGCGCTCGAGGGATATCGGGCAGCGGAGGTGTTGATCAATCGGTACGCGCCTATCGAAACATAGCGGAGCTGATGCCGCTCGAACCAACGGTCACTTGTGCCCTCGTGCTGGAGCCTTGGTCACGCCCTACGCAGCTCGTCTCGCCGACGGTCCATGCGATGGTGCCCTCCGTCTTACTCATGGATTCCTCGATGCTCCACTGACCCGACTCTGCACACTCCATACGCTCGTCCATCGCCTCGACATAGCCTGAGGCCACCCACGTACCGTCACCACGAAACTGCAGGCTGGTGTACATAAATGCCGCCCCGTCTGCGTCCGTCGGTGCGAAGTCTTTGGTGGGTGAGCCGATGAGCGCGCTGGCGAAAGCCTTGGCGCCCTCCGGGATCGTCATCGAGATCTTCGGTCCGGTCTCCGCGGCTGCGGCCGGTGTAGCCGCCGACTTGTCGCCACAGGCGGTGAGGGTCGAGATGAATAAGAGCGTTGATGTGAGCATGCGTCCTCCAATGAAGGGCTTATCGTGACTGAAGCGTTAGGCACACGCAATGCGAAATTGGTTTGCCAAGCTCTTGCTGTACGGTCTGCTCGCGGTGCTCGTGACGTGGCCGGCGACGATTGAGATCGGCGCAGCGGTACCCGGTTCCGACCGAACCGACACATGGAACAGTCTCTGGTCCCTCCAGGTCTGGGCTGACCATCTTCGCGATGCCAGCGTCCCATGGAGACTCGAGCGGCTAAACTTTCCAGACGGTGGCGTGCTCCTCGTGTCAGACCCCATCGGCGCGACGCTCGCGGCCCCCGTCGTCTGGACCTTTGGGGCGCCGGTGGCGTTTACGTTCTTGGTGCTCTTTCAGCTCACCATGACTGGACTCGTGATGCATGGTTTCGCCGCACAGTTTCTTCGGTGGCGTCGCGGTACGGGTCCGGATGGGCTCGCACCGTGGGTGAGTGGGGTTGCACTAATGATGTCGCCGCTGCTGGCCAGTCACGTGCACAATGGTGCCTCCGAGTCATGGTCGGTCGGCTGGACCGTGCTGGCGGTATGGATGGTTTGGCGCGACGCGGTGAGTCCGAGCCTTCGTCATCTGTGCATTGCGGCCGTCGCGCTGTGTCTGGCCAGTGCGGCGCACTGGTACGGGGGCTTGGTGGCCTTCATCTTTGGCCTCAGCATTGCCGTGGTGGGGGTTGGGGGCGAGTTCCGCCGAGTTTACTTGAGGAGGCTGACGAGCCTCGCGCTCGGTCTTGCTCTGACGGTTGGCTATGCAGCGGCGAGCGCCTCAGTTCATCGGGCCGACGACAGCATCGTCGAGATTAAGACCGAGGAGATGGTCCGATTCACGACCCGCTCCACGGGGTCGGCCGATCCGTTGACCTACGTCCTGCCAGGCGATCATCGGTCGCCCGACTTCAACAGGATGTCCGGCAACAATGAACGCTTCATCCACGGCCACTATCTGGGGTGGGTGTTGCTCGGACTTGCCGCATGGGCCTTGATTCGGCAGCGAGGCTCGACCGGCTTCCTTGTGCTGGGCGGGTCGGTCAGTCTTCTCCTGTCGCTGGGCCCCGTTCTCATGCACTCGGCTCGACCCTTGCTGCTGATGGGGGACCTCGCCATCCCGATGCCGTTCTTCCTGCTCGAGGCGCTTCCTGGCTTTGATGCCCTCTCGCTGCCTTGGAAGCTCTCTCTTGGGCCCGTGGTAGCCCTCAGCATGTTGGCTGGGGTGGCGGTTGATCAGCGCGGAACTTGGCGTCCCATGTTGGCCATTGGTCTGATTGCATTTGAGGCGTGGATAGTGGCTCCGACGGCAGAGCGAGAGCGAACGGTTCCTGTTGTGTCCTCGACCTCGCTGGAGGGCCTCCGTGCCGCACCACCGGGCGCTGTGATCAACTACCCGCTGGCTCAAGGCCGGGCTTACCTGGCGGAGCAACTGGTCCACCAGAAGCCGATTGCCGGCACCCTCAATCGAGTCGGGAACGAGACTGCGGCGCGGCTATGGAGACGAATCCATGCCGAGCGAAACGATGACCCGGACAGCTTGCATGAGGCGGTTTCGTCGACGGCGAAGCGTCTCGGGATACGATACCTGGTGATCCACACCGACCCCGACGCCGAGCCTGACATGTACACCTCCACGGTCGCTACCCTCGAGCAACTCTTTGGCGTGCCCGAGTGGGGCCAGGGGCCGACAAGGGTGGTTCAACTGTGGTGATGAAGAGACGCACCGGTGTTGTTGCGGCGACCTTTGGTTGTCCCCACGAACTGCATGGACTGGGCGGACCAGCCCCCTTGAGAACGTGGCTCGGGCGGTCTCTCGGCGAGCGGGTCGAGTGGGCCTTCGTCGAGGCGGGCATCCGTTTCATCGGGAAGGACGTTCCGGAGGAGGAGCTGGGTCGCTTCCTGGTTCGAGAGGATGTGGTGGTCACCAGCGATGCGATCGCCGCCTTCGCTGACGCCGTATCTGATGAAGATTG
>CAZKOI010000136.1:0-7209 GCA_964554315.1 uncultured Enterobacterales bacterium
GCATGGCGGCCACCTGCGAGCTGCTCACTGAGCCTAAAGGTTGGCCAGAGGGCGAGCGCTGCGCCAAGACTGTGCAGCCAAAGCAACGTCTCTTGGGCTGGGAACACTCGGTAAAGGGCCACCACGAGCGGCAACACAAGGTGAGTATGCACCTGCTCGAAGAACCCCCGGGGCTCGAGGATCAGAGGTGACGCCCAGGGGCCTCCGGTGGCGGCGGAGTGGACCCATTGGTGAAAGAAGGCGAGATCTTGGCCCCACTGGGGCGTGCCGCTGACGGCGTTGGCTACGTTGATGTGGCCAAACCAGTACGCCGCCACGCCAACCACGGCGAGCGGCACCAGCCAGTGGCTCTCAGTATGCTCGCGCAAAGATCGCCATGTGTGTTGCGGGGCGGCCACTGTAGAAGCATGTCTTGCCGTCTACTTCATCTTGGGCGTCAAGCGGGAAGCAGCGGATGGTTGCCTTACAGTCATCCTTGATTTCCCGCTCAGTGTCCGCATCATCGTGCCAGGGCACCAAGTAGAAGCCGCCATTTTCTTGGAGCAGTGCCTTCATTTCGTCGTAGCTGTCTACACGATGGGTGTTCGCATCGCGCCGGGCGAGCGCTTGTTCAAGGAGGTGCTGCTGGATGTCCTCTAGGAGCTGTCCCACCTCCACTTCGAACGTGTCGCCGACCTCAATTCCAAACTTCTTATCGCCGGTTCTCTTCGCGCAGAACACGCTGTTGTTCTCGACGTCTCGGGGTCCAATCTCGAAGCGAAGGGGGACACCCTTTCGTTCCCACTCGAAGTACTTCGCCCCGGGCTTCATCTTGTCCCGGTCGTCGAGATGTACGCGGACTCTGCCGCTGAGGCGGGCCTTTACCTTCTCCGCGAATGCCATCACGTGTTCACGGTCCTCCTCCTTTCGCCAGATGGGAACGAGCACGACCTGAATGGGTGCGATCTTCGGCGGCAAGACCAGACCTGTGTCATCCGAATGAGCCATGATGACCGCACCGACGAGTCGGGTCGAGACACCCCAGCTCGTCGCCCAGACATACTCAAGGCCCCCATCGGCGCTCTGAAAGGTCACGTCGAAGGCCTTCGCAAAGTTCTGGCCGAGGAAGTGGCTGGTTCCTGCCTGCAGGGCCCATCCGTTCTGCATCATCGCTTCGATGGTGAAGGTTTCATCCGCACCCGCGAAGCGCTCGGTCGAAGATTTAATGCCGGGAATGACCGGAACGGCGAGTGTTTCCCAGGCAAAGTCTCGATACACGCCAAGCATTCGCGTGGCCTCTTCCATGGCTTCTTCACGTGTCGCGTGGGCCGTGTGGCCCTCCTGCCACAGAAACTCCGCGGTGCGCAGGAAGGGGCGTGTACGCATCTCCCAGCGAACGACATTCGCCCACTGATTGATCAGCAGAGGAAGATCGCGGTGCGAATTGATCCACTTGCCATACATGTGCCAGATGATGGTCTCTGAAGTGGGTCGAACGACGAGAGGCTCCTCGAGCTTCGCTGCAGGATCGGGCTCCACACCGCCACCTTCTTTTGCGCGGAGACGGTGGTGGGTGACGACCGCACACTCTTTGGCGAACCCCTCCACATGCTCGGCTTCCTTCGAGAGAAAGGACTCTGGGATGAACAGTGGGAAGTAGGCATTCACGTGTCCGGTGGCCTTGAAGCGCGCGTCGAGGTCTGCCTGAATGCTCTCCCAGATGCCGTAACCGTGAGGCTTGATCACCATGCAGCCGCGCACGGGTGATTTGTCCACCAGCTCTCCGGCCGCGATCACGTCCAGATACCACTGCGAATAGTCTTGCGTTCGAGGGGTGATGCCTTGCTGGGCCACTTTCTACTCCAAAGTTTGGGGGCGAAGGGTAACACGGAGGTGGGTGCTTGGCGGCCTTTGACGAGATACGTCCCGTCGGACCTTGGAGGGTGCGATGGACGTCGGTAAGTTGAGTGCGAACACCATCAAAGGCTTGGCCATGGACGCCATCCAGCGGGCAAACTCGGGGCATCCGGGTGCGCCGATGGGGATGGCCGACATTGCGACCGTACTCTGGTCGCAGTTTGTGGCTTACGATCCGAGCGCGCCAGACTGGCCTGACCGGGATCGCGTGGTCCTGTCCAACGGTCACGGCTCTATGCTCCTCTATGCGATGCTTCACCTCACGGGTACTTCGCTCACTATGGAGGACATCAAAGACTTTCGACAATGGGGTAGCAAGACAGCGGGACACCCCGAGGTCGGGGAGGCACCTGGCATTGAGACCACCACCGGTCCACTGGGGCAAGGTTTTGCGAACGGGGTGGGGATGGCCTTTGCGGAGCGTTGGCTCAACCACCGCTTCGGTGACGACTTGGTCAGTCACTTTACCTATGTTCTCTGCGGTGACGGCTGCTTGATGGAGGGAATCTCGCACGAAGCGGCTTCGCTTGCCGGTCACCTGGGTCTCGGCCGGATGATTGTTCTCTACGACGACAACAAGATCACCATCGACGGAAGCACGGACCGAGCCTTCACCGAAGACGTGGGCGCCCGATTCGAGTCTTACGGGTGGCACGTCTTGCGGTGTGATGGGCACGACCAGGTCGCCATTGCGGCGGCCATTGAGGCCGCTCGCGCCGAAGCCAGCCGACCCAGCATCATCTGTTGCCGGACGGTGATCGGCCATGGAGCCCCCAACCTCCAAGGGACTGCGGCGACGCATGGCGCGCCCCTTGGTCATGATGAGATTCGAGCAGCCAAGCTCGCCATGGGTTTCGATCCAGATGCGGACTTTGTGGTCCCCGACGAGGTCGTCGCGTTCTTCCGGCGAGACGACGGTGCGAGGCGCGCGCGTCGGGAGGACTGGGAGGCCCGCTTGGCCCGCAGCGACAAGCGCGACGAATGGGTGTCGTTTCATGGCTTGATTGATGCTGATGCGCTTGATCTGCCTGTCTTTGCACCGGGCAGCATCGCGACGAGAAAGTCGAACCAAAAGGTCTTGAATCCGCTTGCACAGGCCGTCCAAAATTTGGTCGGCGGGAGCGCGGATCTCACGGGAAGCAACGGAAGCTATCAAGAGGGTGCAGGTGACATCGACGCGGGTAACTTTGCCGGCCGAAATCTCTTCTTTGGCGTTCGGGAGCACGGAATGGCGGCCATGTGCAACGGCATTGCGCTTCATGGGGGAGTCATTCCGTACTGTGCGACCTTCCTGACCTTCCATGACTACATGCGGCCCAGTGTCCGGCTGAGTGCACTCATGAAGCAGCGGGTCATCTACATCTACACGCACGACAGTGTGTGGTTGGGCGAAGATGGTCCCACTCACCAGCCCATTGAGCATATCCAGAGCATGCGGTCCATGATCAATGTCTGGGTGGTGCGCCCCGCGGATGCAAACGAGTCTGCCGAAGCGTGGAGGATTGCGATCGGTCGAACCGATGGTCCGACGGCGATTTGTCTCACGCGTCAGGGGCTCCCTATCCTCGATCGCACCCTCTATGCCGGCGCGGAAGGCACGCGTCGCGGCGGCTACATCCTGTCGGACGTTGCGTCGCCGGATGTCGTGCTGGTCGCGACCGGCTCTGAGGTTGACCTCGCGCTTCGGGCCAGCGAGCAGCTGCAGCGCCAGGGCGTGCAGGCTCGTGTTGTCAGCATGCCTTGCCTTGAGCTCTTCCGAACCCAAGACGCGGAGTATCAGGCAGAGGTTCTTCCAGTCGGCGTTCCACGAGTGAGCATCGAGGCCGGTGTGACCTTTGGTTGGTCTGACGTCGTGGGCTCGACAGGCGCGTCGGTCGGGATTGACCGATTTGGGGCTTCAGCGCCCGGAGAAGTGGTCGCCGAGAAGCTTGGAATGAACGTCGACAACGTTGTGAAGACCGTTCTCGGAGTGCTCTGAATTGCGGTCGAAGAAGGGTGGGCCGCCTAAGCGCACGCGCACGGCTCAACGAGGTGGCGGGAAGTCGAGAGGCAGTGGTCGCCGCGCTGTGTCAAAGCGGGCAGGCAGGCGCTCGAAGGCGAACGTCCGAGTTTCGCGCTGGCGGCGGCTCGCTCTGGGGGCTGGCTTCGTTGGGGCAGCCGTGGTGGTGGGCGTCGGCACCGTCATGCTCGAGCGTGCGGGTGCTCAGGTCGACACGCTCTTGGCTCGCCCGCTCTGGGCAGAGCAGGGACAGATTACGGCGGGTGTGCAGGTATCGCCGGGTCTGGGTATCGGTCCCGACACCCTGGCCGAGGTGCTGCAACGGGCGGGCTACAGTCGTGTGAGTGTGCCGGAACGTCCCGGAGATTTCACGGTCGACACCCAGCGGATCTTTGCGCGAGATGGTGACGTTGATGTCTTGGTCACGTTCGAAGATCAACGGGTGGCGTCGGTCTCCCCCGAGCGGGTCCACCGGTTTCAGGCGACGGAATTGGCGGGTACAGGCGTCAGCGGTGAGCGGCGAAAGCCGGTAAGCCTGTCGGAGTTACCCGAACACGTGCCGCTTGCACTGCTGGCCATGGAGGACGCGAGATTCTTTCAGCACCCGGGTGTCGACGCATGGGGCATCCTACGCGCCGTGATCGTCAACATCATCGGCGATGGGTACCAGCAGGGCGGATCGACGCTCACACAGCAGCTCGCAAAGAACCTTTTCTTGACCCCAGAACGTAGTCTTGAGCGCAAGGTAAAGGAGCTCTCTCTGGCCGTTGCGTTGGAGCAGCGCCTCAGCAAAGAAGAGATTCTCGAGCTGTATCTCAATCAGGTCTACCTTGGGTCGGTGAGTGGCGTCGGTATTAGCGGAGTACAGCAAGCGGCCCAGGTGTATTTTGGCACGTCCGCACGTCGCCTTACGCTGGCACAGGCCGCCACTCTTGCCGGTATCATCAGTGCTCCAAATCGGTATTCTCCACTGCGCCACCCGCAGCGAGCATCGGAACGGCGCGACCTGGTCCTCGGTCGAATGGAAGAACTAGGATGGCTCAGCAGTAATGACCGTTTTGCGGCTTCGCGAGCTTCGCTCGGTATCCAGCGCTTTCGAGGCCATCGATCCGCGCCATGGGCGCTCGATGCCGCAGTGGCTCGGGTTGAGGAGGCTCTCGGTGAGGGGACCGTCAGTGACGGTGCACTCAGCATACAGACCACGATTGATGCCCTCCTCCAGCAGGTCGCAGAGCGGGCGGTCGCCGACGGCCTCAGAGATCTAGAGGACGCTTACCAGGGGGCGAGGGGTGCGCAGGCAGCGCTGGTCGCTCTCGATCCGAGTGACGGCAGCGTTCTGGCGATGGTCGGAGGGCGAGAGTACAGCGCTGGCGCATTCAACAGAGCCGTAAGTGGAAAGCGACAGATAGGTTCGACCGTCAAGCCGCTGAGCTGGCTTGCCTTGATCAGCAGCAACCCTGAAGTCAGCCCCAGCACGAAGCTCCCCGACGAGCCGATAGAGCGGCAAGTCAACGGGGAGGCCTGGGCGCCTTCCAACTACGATGGCGAGTTTCTGGGTGAGGTGACGCTCGAGGAAGCGCTAGCAGCCAGTCGGAACATTCCCGCAGTCCATGTTTCGGAAGCGATTGGTCTCGAGAACCTCACGGAGTTTTTAGGGCGCCTAGGGCTCGATGATGCCCGCCCGTATCCATCGATGGCGCTCGGTGCGTTCGATGCATCGCCCCTCGAGCTTGCCGCGGCCTATACGGTGTTTCCTGGTCTCGGAAGAGCCACTCAACCTCGCCTTGTGAAGTCTGTTCGACTCCCGGATGGCACGGAGGGTTGGGAAAGAGGTGTTAGCAAGCGCCGAATCACCACTGACGCTTCTGCATTCTTGGCCCACACAATGCTTAAGACCGTGGTTGACAGTGGAACGGGGAGGGGCGTTCGAAAGTACACGGTCGATGGCGAGGTAGGAGGCAAGACCGGAACCACAGATGGCGGTCGAGACGCTTGGTTCGTCGGATACACCCCGGACTTAGTGGTTGCTGTGTGGGTTGGCTTTGACAAGTCGGCTTCGCTCGGGCTGACGGGTGCGCAAGCTGCGCTACCCATTTGGGCTCGCTTCGTTGAACGGAGTGGTCGTCAGTCACACGTCGGCATGGAGGCGCCTGAGGACGTCATTCAAGTACCGATCTGCGTCGATTCGCGTGCGCCGGCAGCCGTGCAGTGTCCGGATACGACCGTGGCGTGGTTCAGGACTCAGGAGGAGGCGCAGCCGGTATGTGAGATACACAGCGACAAAACCATGTTCTCAGAGGCTCGCTCAATCATCGACGGTATTCGCAACCGCCTTCGACCCGAGCAAACCACCTCAGCCTCCGAGGGGGAGGTGGTGGCGCCAAAGAAGCCCGCTAAGCGTGGCTTTTGGCAGCGTCTTCGGAGGCGTCGCGGCGGCGACGGGCAATGACGGTCAGGCCTAAAAGCCAGGCCAGCCCAGAGAAACGAGTCGGAGCCTGGCTGCACCCGCCTCCCTTATACACGCCGATTCCCTTACCGATGAGGCCCGGATCAACGATCTCGTCGCAACCATCAAACCCGGGCATGTCGGGGTAGATCTCGGGGTTGGAAGGGTCACAGTCGACATCATCAGGAGACCCGTCCCCATCCGAATCGGGGTAAAAGTCGAGGTCGCCATCGCAGTCTTGGTCAATGTCGTCGCCGTTGATTTCTTCGGCATCGGGGTTGATGGCCACCTCGAGGTCGTTGCAGTCATCGCCCTCTGGCCGGCGGTCGAACCCGTCACCATCTTGATCGAAGTCGGACGTTCCTGAGCAGTCCTGGTCGACGCCGTCGTACCAAATCTCCGTGGCATCGGGGTAGATGCGCTGGTTGAGGTCATCACAGTCGGTGCCGTCTTCGGCGTGCTCGGACGAGTCATAGCCGTCTAGATCCTGGTCATAGTCACTCAGTCCGTTGCAGTCTTGGTCGACACCGTCGTACCAAATCTCGAAGGCGTCGGGGTTGATGGCTGCATCGTCGTCGTCGCAGTCCTCCCCATCGTAGTCCACCGAGTCATGCCCGTCGTAGTCACTGTCGTAGTCGCTCAGTCCGTCGCAGTCCTGGTCGACGCCGTCGTACCAGATCTCGGCTGCTGCGGAGTTAATCGCTGCATCGTCATCGTCGCAGTCTGTGCCTCCGGCCTCCGTAGAGGCCTCACCGTCGCCGTCGCGGTCGTCATCATTACCGTCACAATCTTGGTCGACGCCGTCGTACCAAATCTCGGGACTGCCCGGGAACGCGGAAGGCTCGGTGTCATCACAGTCGCCGCCGTC
>CAZKOI010000136.1:7309-8590 GCA_964554315.1 uncultured Enterobacterales bacterium
TCGGCTGATGCACCCTCAAACTCGCCGGCTGCGGGGCAGCCATCCGCGTCTTGGTCGTAGTCGCAGGCGGGAATGCAGTCGTTGTCGACGCCGTCATACCAGTCCTCCTCGAAGATGGACGCCGATCGGGGGTCGGTGTCATCGCAGTCACCGCCGCCGTACCGCTCGTCGTCATCACCATCACCATCTTGGTCGTAGTCGGAGAGGCCATCACAGTTCTGGTCGATGCCGTCGTACCAGATCTCCTCTGCAGACGGGCTTATCGAGGCGTCCGAGTCGTCGCAGTCGGGCTCGCCCGGGAAACGGCAGTCGTCAGTGATGCCCTCGACGCCGTAGCCATCACCATCGATGTCCAGGCATCCGGCGCAGGCGTCACCAATGCCGTCGACGTCAGAGTCGGTCTGGTCTGGGTTGTAGGTGTCGGGGCAGTTGTCCGCCGAGTCAGGGATAAGGTCGCCGTCAGCATCCAGCTCAATCGCTGCCACGAGAACGGTGAGCTGGGAGTCCTCCGAGCTATCGCTGTAGCCGAGGGTTAGGTCGCCGCTTCGGTCGTAGGTGAGCCTGTAGAGTTCATCGTCCAGACGGGAGTTGGTGCTCGTGCCCGACGCTGGGACAGAATCGAGCGAGTCACCGTCCACCCCAACGATGGTATCGGTGTCATCGACGCCGAACGACCCCTGGGTGACCAAGGTGTTCCAGTCCTGCCCGCCGCAGGATCCAGAATAGGACGGACCGTCATCGCTGCCGCCTGCCGACGACGAGACGAAGGCGGAGTCGACGACGACGGCATTGACTTGGTCGTTCGCGCACTCGTTGGTGATGCCGTAAGAGACCACGACGCTGTCGATTCCATCGAGCTCGGGCAGTCCGGTCAGAACGGCCGCTCCGTCAGAGACGTTCTCCGTCGCGATGACAACGTGTCGATTACCGTTGAGCGTGTAGTCCTCGTAGATGACAGCAAGCGTCGCACCGACGATTCCCGGACCAAAGTGGAAGTCATCCTCTGCAGAGCCCTCCTCTTGGTAGGAGACCGGGCCTGTGCTGGTGATGCCGTACACCGTCGGCGGCAGGCTGTATACTTCGGCCACATCCGTGACGGACACGAGTGTCCCGAACGAGAGATCAAACCCGTTGACCCGGACTGCCGATTCAGTGTCGAGGAATCCATCGGGCTTTGCCATGAGGATGAGGAAGGCCTCGGTGACGGTAGCGGTGGTCGGGATGGTGATTTGAAATGCGGGTCCGCTGGCGAGCGAACTGCTACCGGTGGCTGAAGCATCG
>CAZKOI010000137.1:0-8582 GCA_964554315.1 uncultured Enterobacterales bacterium
GGTTCCGTACAGTTGCTCGTCTTTGTCATCCAGACCGTCGTCGTCCGTGTCCGGATCTTGGGGGTCCGTACCAAACTCCCACTCGTCGTCGAGTCGAAGACCATCACCGTCACTGTCCATGCCCACTGGGCCGGACCATGACACGCCGAGATCATCCGTCGGCGAACTCGATGCGAGGTCGCCGTCCATACCTTCAGAGGGCAGGCCGACGGCGGTGGCCGGTATAACTTGGATGAGGTCGTCGTCCGACATCAACCCTAGCCATGTCCTAGGAACCGCAACGTCGAGGAAGGTATCGACACTGCTGCCTAGCGTGGAGGCGGCGTCGACGACGGCGAGGTGTGAGCTTCCGGGACTTGCGATCGTGTAAGTGATGGTGGCGGGGGCGGCTTCACCTCCGGGTTCGCCGGTTGAAGACCAGAGGCTCAGTGTGTCCGCCTCGTCAGGCAGCGCGATGAGGCCATCGTAGGTCGTGAGATCACCGTCGGTGTCGATCAAGAAGCCCCAAACGCACTGGAAGGGACAGGAGGAAAAAGTCTCATCGCTGGGATCGAGTGGCGATGCGGCGAGGCGTACCCGGAGAAACAGCTCATCCTCGTCGAGGGACCAGAATGCAGCAGGCTGGTCAGGGCTGCCGACAATGTCGATGGGGGGGATACCCATATCCGCCACCGCGTCGATCATCGGCGAACCATCGACCAGCATCGGCACCCACCGATCGGCGTCCAGCGGCAACCCGGCATGGGCGCTAGTGGTCAGCAGGATCAGGAATGAAGTCACGGTAACCTCTCGTGGAGAGGCTTAATGCGCTCATCGAGGTTGGGTGAAATCGTTCCTTCGGCTTAGAGGGACGCCATGGGATCGATCCTTGAGACACCGCTGTCGTCGCCCGATGCTGACCGTGCCCGGCTTGCCGCCGTGTTGGAGAACATGGGCACAGTGTTGGTCGCTTTTTCGGGTGGCGTTGACTCCGCTGTGGTTGCCGCGGTGGCCCACGAGGCCTTGGGTGAGCGTGCCGTGGCGCTGACTGCGGTGAGTCCGAGCTTTCCACCCGAAGAACTCTCGGAGGCTCAGGCGCTCTCTGCGGCCCGCGGCTTTCGACATGTTCTCGTTGACTCCGATGAACTCGAGGTCGAAGGCTACGCCGCAAACAACGGGGATCGCTGCTACTTTTGTAAGGACGAGCTCTTTGAGTTGGCACGGGCTCGTGCGGCCGAGCTGGGCCTTCGCTGGGTGGTCGATGGAACCATCACGGATGACCTCGGCGACCATCGCCCCGGGCTACGGGCTGCCTCCGAGCATAACGTTCGCCATCCACTGGTGGAGGCGGGGCTCAACAAGGAAGCCGTCCGAGCGATGGCCAAGGCGATGGGGCTGACGGTCTGGGATAAGCCTTCGTTCGCCTGCCTGGGGAGCCGCTTTGCCGCCGGCACACGGGTCACGAAGAGCCGCCTTGACCAGGTGTTAGCGGTGGAATCACACCTGAGGACCATTGGCATCCGGCAGTTTCGTGCACGGTGGCACGAGGTCGGCCAGGACCACATGGTGCGGATTGAGGTGGACCCCGAGGAGCTGGTCCTCCTTGCCCAGCCGGGTCTGCGAGAGGGGATCGTGGATGTGTGCAGGGCTCAGGGCTTCCGCTGGGTCACGCTCGATCTCTCAGGCTACGGAGAGTAGCGTACCGTGAGTGGACCGACGCGCCCTCAGGTCTTCAGAGAGCTCGTATTGATGTGGCTCGGTACCCTGTTGCTGATCCGTCTGGTCGTCGAGCTTCATGGCAGCGGCGTAGCGGCAGAGTGGCTTCTGGCGATAGTACCGCTTCTCTTTATCTATGTGCCCGTGGTCTGGTGTCGCATGATCGGGCTTGACTCGTGGGCGTACCACCTGAGCGTACCGAGCTTCTCCGATAGGGCCGCATGGCGCGCTGTGCTTCGGACCAACGTTGGATTGCTGGCGGCTGTCGGGCCGGTGTTCCTGGTGGGTTACCACTTCTATCAAACCGTCATCTTCGGCCACCAGCCTGGGTTTGGTTGGCCGCGTGAGCCCTTTACCTTGGTGGCTTACCAACTGTTCTTTGTGGCGATTCCTGAGGAGTTCTTCTACCGGGGGTACTTTCAGACACGCCTAAACGAGGTCTTTGAGCGCCGCTTCTCAGTGTTTGGTGTACCGATGGGCTGGGGAAGCGTCTGGGCGTCCCTCTTCTTTGCGTTCGGTCACACGCTGGTGTTGTTTCAGTGGTGGCACTTTGCCACCTTTGTCCCCGGCATGGCGTTTGCTTGGCTTCGGGAGAAGACGGGCTCCGTGATGTCGGGCGCGGTTTTTCACGCCATTTGCAACATCGCCGTCATTCATCTCGACACCCACTACGGGATCATCGCCCCCTAGATCATTTGGGCGGTCGATAATCGGGCAGTCGGCCGCGCCGCCACTGCTGGTAATGCCGTCCACACAGGCCCTTAGACCGGATGTCGCCTGTGCAGTCGGCGACCTGGCAGGTCTTTGGCGCTGCGCCAGCCACCGCACCATTCGCAAGCGCGTCTTCGATGGCCTGCAGCCGGGCTTCAAGCTCAGAGAGTCGAGCCACGACACGCTCGATGCCTTTGGTCGTGCCGCCAACCTGGCCGCGGAGTCCGTTGACGAGGTCTCGGACTTCCTTGAAGTCGGTCCGTGTGGGGACTTGCCGCTGGTCCAGCGTCTCATAGACGGTGTCTTCCATCGACCGTCGCAAGAGCGGAAGGAGTGAATCGGCGAGCGCCGAGGCAAGGAAGTCTCGGGAAGTTCCCATGTCCAGTCTCCTGATTCTCCAGGGGTATGGGCTGCTGAAATGGATGTCAACAGGACACGGGATCTGCACAGCTGGGCCGAACAGGGTAGATAGGTGCGGTCGCGGTTCGGCTGCGCCACCTTCATTGAGGCCCCCAATGCCATCTTGCCCATTCTGCCAGGCTCAAATTTCGGAGGACATGTCGCTCTACGGCGGGCACTGTCCGTCCTGCCTGATTGAAATTCCGGGTGAAGAAGCGGTGACAGATCCGGGCCTCAAGCCCCAGGAGACGGTGGAGGTCCAGAAGAAGAGCAACACCGGGCTCATCGTGGCTGCGGCGGTGCTCATCATCGGCGGCGGTGGTGCGGCGTGGTTCATGGGGCCAGGCGCTGGCCCGGCACCGGTGTCGGCGTCGAACAACCAGGGCGCCAACCCCATCCTGTTCTCCGCGCATGAAGATGCCGAGATCGCCACACCCGAGAAGACGCCTCAGCGCCGCCGTCGCGGCTCCGGGAAGCGCACGGTCACCAAGTATGTCGGTTCGCCTGAGCGCCCGTCCCCAGCCACCGACACGCCAGCGGGAGCATCGGAGGGAGCGGCACCGACGCCGTCCGGCAAGGGTGTAGGGATGGGCTCACTCTCCGACGGTGCCTTCGGCGTCATCGGCGCTGCGCCACGCTCCAGGGCTCCAGAGACGATCGTCCTCAAGGATTCGCTGCAGATTGAGGAGATGGTTGGTCGAGTTCTGACGCGGGGCTCAAAGCAGATTGAGCGCTGCTACAACAACGTTCTCAAGCTCGATCCCTCCGTCAAGGGGGCCTGGTACGTGGACTTCACCATCGAAAAAAATGGTCAACCGGTCGCAGTATCGGTGGAGCCGCTTGAGACTCCCCATGGTGAGATCGAGGCTTGCATCACCCGAGCGGTTGGTCGCTGGAGGTTCCAGCGAATCGCGGAGCCTGTGGACATTGCTCGTCGGTATCGCTTCGGGGGCTAGCTAGAGGCCCTTGCTATCGCCCCAGCCACAGCCTTGGGACTGGGGTTGAGGATCTCGGACCGGGCCGACTTGGAGCGCCTCCCCTCGGTAGGCTCGCGAGAACAGCACCAATGCCTCGCCCGCGGTCAGGGTGAATGGCCCGACCTGAAGGATGGAGGGCACACGGCCCTGAAGGCGAGGGGCTAGAGCAGCGGCGGCTGTCCGTACATCCTCATCGGTGAGCGAGATCGGCTGGGTGAGCTCGGTCCTCGGACACGTGGACGGGCCTCCCAGGTGATCGAGGGTCACGTCTCCCGGGTCGGCATCGGTCGCAAGGTGTACAACCAGCGCGTAGAAGGCCTCCGTTAAGTTCAGTGTCCCCCCGGGTCGTCGCGGAAGCACCGGACCATCCACAAGGGCTGAGGTGGCCCGATCGAGTTGACTCTTGGTGACGGTCCGAGCCACCGCTACCGGCGGCGCGACCTTTGGCGGGTCGCCCTCGGCCTTGGCGGCAAGCTTGGCCATCTGATGGGCAGTGACCACACGCCAGGATTCGCGGAGAACCACCTGATCGAGCCACTGGTCGAGGACGGCCTTCGCTTGCACGGCTCCGTCCATGGTGGGCATTCCAACCCGCACCCACTCGGATCGCGCGGCGGCGTGGGTGGCGCGATCGAGCCCGGCGGGTGTCCAGTGAGGGACAACGTGGCCACACCCGTCGGCGTAGTCCCCTTGGCCGAGGACCCTGGTGCGGCCCTTTGCTTTGTCGGTACGCTCGACGCGGCGCGGGATGTCTCCGATGGTTCGTTCATGAGGAAGAACAGCCTTGAAGGCGAGGGCGTCGATGGCCATTTCACCGAGCGGTGTCAGGGCGATCATTCCGATTGTCTTAGGCCGTTGGTTACTCGCTCGCTTGACGCGACCGCGGGCCAGACGAATCGCATCCACCCAGTCGGCGAATGAAGGATCTTGGGCGTACGCGCCGGACAATCCAATGTCGTCACGGAGGGACATCCAGAGCCCGACCTCGTGCCCCCTGGATGAGGCGTCCCTAAGAAACGCGCTGTGACGCTCCGCCCAGTCCGCCGAGACCATCAAGGTTGCCTTGAGGTCGCGCTCGTCAAGCGAGTCGAGCAGAGGGCGAGGTGCCGCAGCTGAGCCCATCAGAGGCACTTCAAGCAGGACATGACCCAGTGCAGGTGCCCTCGCGCCGACTGCGGATCCGGGGTTGTTGGGAGGCGGGGGGTCGCAGCGGGCGGCAGCCTGCGAAAGGACCATCATGAGGGCCTGCATCAGCATGGTGCGTCCCACCGGAGGAGCAGAGCATCGTCGCCGTTGCGGTAGTAGCCTGGACGAGTGCCCGCATCTGAAAACCCTAAGCGGCGGTACAAAGCGATGGCGGGGATGTTGCTCGCTCGCACCTCCAGGAAGACCACAGAGACGCCGCAGCACTGGAGGTGGTCCAGTGCGAAACCAGCGAGCGCCGCACCGATGCCCTGCCGCCGATGCTGGGGAGCTACGGCGATGTCGATGACCTCGGCTTCATCCCCTGCGATCTGCACCACGATGGCACCGCGGATCTGGGCATCGACCCATATCCTTCGGTTGGGGTCGGTTATCCACGCCATCAGGCGGGTCGGGTCGTGGTGACCCCCGATGGATTGACGCAGAACATCGATGATCGCATCGGTCTCATCGGCACGAGCCGGGCGAATCATGGCTTTACGCTCGTTCCCAGCGGTGGGACGATGCGAACCCGAACCCGAGACAGCTCTTGAGTCAGCCACTCCTCAAAGCGGGCCCGCCAGGCTTCGGTGTCGTCGTCGGGCTGC
The DNA here is from genome assembly GCA_964554315.1 of uncultured Enterobacterales bacterium. GTDB lineage: Bacteria > Myxococcota_A > UBA796 > UBA796 > UBA796 > UBA796. Next base: position 5,573 of record CAZKOI010000137.1, read on the forward strand.
CCGATCACGCGCCCCACCACCCGTTCAATCACCAGGCGCCGCTCGATGGCGCGGTAGATGCGCTGCTCGCTCAGGCCCAGGGCTCGGAGGTGTGCCTCCCACAGGTCGACCGAGAGGTATTTGTCTCGGTAGGCCTCAACCCGGGCTCGAACTTGGGCGGGGTTGGGCTGATACACAGAGATCCGGCCACCAATCGCTCGAATCAACGTAGCAGCGATGGCGTCATCGAGGACCGTTCTTGGGTCTGAGCGAAGGATGGGGACGAAAGACCGGTCATGAGCGCCCAGCACGAGGTGCAGCTGGAGATCGGAGGCGGTCACCACTTCGTTCTCAACGAGGGCTACCGCACGGTCCGCCGGCGGGGTCGAGGGCTCGGCGTGGGCTGGTCCGGCTAGGCAGCAGAGAATGATAAGACGAATGAACATCTGCGAACGCTTTACCCTTTCGTGGTGCCTCATTACACTGCCGGCGCCGCTCCGCCGCTCGAAAGGAAATTTTTTCGATGATCGTTGCCCAAAATCTCAGCAAGCGTTTTGGCGCCATTGAGGCCGTCACGGGGCTTAGCTTTGAGGTGGAAGCCGGTCAGATCGTGGGCTTCATTGGACCGAATGGCGCGGGCAAGACCACGACGATGCGAATGCTCACGGGTTTCATGCCGGCATCGGAGGGACACGCCACAGTTGCAGGCTTCGATGTGTTCGAGGAGCCGATGAAGGTGAGGGCACGAATTGGGTATCTGCCGGAGAAGCCCCCCCTCTACGATGACCTGAGCATTGGTCAGTACCTCCGCTTCATCGCAGACATCCGAGGGGTGGACCGGGCCTCTTGTCGACGGCGGATTGGCGAGGTCATGGAGCAGGTGGGTCTGTCCGGCTGGGAGGGGCGCCTCCTCGGATCGCTGTCGAAAGGGTATCGGCAGCGGGTGGGTTTGGCTCAGGCCATCATCCACGACCCGAAGGTGCTGATACTCGACGAGCCTACCAGCGGACTAGACCCCCGACAGCTCGTTGGCGTCCGGGCGTTCATCCGCGGTCTGGCCAAGGACCGGACCGTGATTCTCTCGACTCACATTCTCTCGGAGGTCGAGGCTCTGTGCGAGCGAGCCATCGTGATTGATGGTGGGCGCGTCGTCGCGGACGACACGCTGGACGGCCTGCGAAGTGGTGTCGGAGAAGGTGTTCGGTATGCGATCGAGGTGAGGTGTTCGGACGATTCGGCACCGAAAGTAGGGGCCCTTGAGTGTGTCTCTCGTGTGGATGACCTTGGTCGAACGGGCTCGGTACAGCGCCTCATGACGCACGCCACCGCAGACCCCCGTCCCGCGATTGCGGCGCTTGCTACCGAGCAGGGCTGGTCCGTCCAAGCCATGGAGCGCCATGCCCCTAGCCTTGAGGAGGCCTTCCTCCATCTCGTGAGGGCAGAGGGATGAGGGTCTTCTTCGCGGTGCTGCGCAAGGAGCTGCGGGTGACGTTTGTGAGCCCGCTGGCCTGGGTTTTCTTGGTTGCATTCCTCTTCTTGGCGGGACTGTTCTTCTACCTGGGAGTAGCGACCACCGGCTCCGCGAGCCTGCGCACCATGATGGCTAACCTCAGCCTTGCGCTGCTCTTCTTGCTTCCTATGCTGACCATGCGACACTTTGCCGAGGAGTCCCGGACGGGCACACTGGAGCTCATGATGACGGCCCCGGTTCCCATCTGGAGCCTGGTCCTCGGAAAGTGGGCATCGAGCGTCGTGCTCTGCGCCATACTCCTCATGGGAACCGGTCTCTTCCCGGCCATCCTCGCCTATTACGGTGAGCCAGACTGGGGAGTGGTGGGCTCGAGCTACCTCGGTCTCATGCTCTGCTGCATGACCTTCTGTGCGGCGGGACTCTTCAGCTCCAGCCTCACCGATGAACCGGTCGCTGGAGGCCTTCTGGGCGTCATCTTTCTGCTTCCAGTCTGGATTGCAGGGCCTGCGGCCGAGATGGTGGACGAGTCGCTGTGGCGAACCATCCTTCGGGAACTCTCTCTTCAGAGCCATGTGGGTGCGATGGCCAGAGGCGTGATTGATACAGCGGACCTCGCATGGTTCTTGCTGCTCACGGGGGGATTCTTGTTCTTGGCGTGGCGCTCGGTCGAGTCGAGGCGGTGGCGATGAGTTCGCAGTGGCGTCGGAGGCTGACCTACGGGTCAAATGCGACTGTGGTCACTGTCGCAGTGACGGCCATCTTGGTGTGCCTCTACATCGGTGCGTTGCAAACGCGCACGTCTTGGGACTGGACCGCTGAGGGCAGGAACACGCTCACCGAGGATATGGCAGCCAAGCTCGCGCTTCTCGATGCGGACAGGGAAGCGGTCACGATCACCGCGTTCACTGCGCAACGGGGCACGCCGGATGCGACGCTGAAGAACCGCGTCGTTCGTGACCTCTTGGTGGCCATGGGTACGCGAAGCAAGGTGGTCGACTGGCGCATGGTCGACTTTGATCAAGAGCGCCTCACCGCGGAGCGCCTCGGCGTGACCCAATACAGTCATGTCGTCATCCAGCGCGGTGCATCTCGGGTGGATATTCGTTCCCGCGACCTCTTTCGAACCACGGGACCGAAGGACAGCCGGCAGACCCGGTTTTTGGGCGAGGGAGCCTTTGTTCGAGCCTTCTCACAGCTCCATACGCCCAAACGTCGAGTCGTTTATGCCCTCACGGGGCATGGCGAGCGGACGGTCGATGGCCGGGGGCCGGACGGGATGTCTGATCTCAGCGATGCGCTAGACCTCGAGCGGTATGACTTCGAGGCCCTCGACCTGATGGGAACTCAGCGCGACGGGGATGTTCCGACGGTTCCCTCCGATGCTGCCGTGGTGTTGATTGCGGGGGCCTCCGCGCCCCTCACTCCCCATGAGGAGGATGCGATCGTCAGCCACATCAGTCGAGGCGGCGGTGTGGTCGTCGCAGCGGACCCGGGCGCGAGCACGCCCGGATTCCTGACCCGTCTCGGTGTGGGAGTGGTTTCGGGTGTGGTCTCCGACAA
>CAZKOI010000138.1:0-8565 GCA_964554315.1 uncultured Enterobacterales bacterium
TGGGTCTCTCGCGAGAGTGGCACCTTGAGAGCCACCAGACCCTTCGTCTTGAGGGAGGACAGGTCCGTTCGTTGCGGGAGGTCGGACCAGACGGGACTATCGCCGGGCCTGGCCCAGTGGCGGTTCATCTGCAGACGGTGGGCGATGAGGAGGTGGCTGCTGTTGCGGTCGCGGAGGTCGAAGAGGCGGCGCGGCTGGTCAGCATCCCAGAGCCGGGGCTCGGGATAGCCTTCCGAGGCCGTCAGGTTGATGATGCGCTCGTTCGCGACGTTCTCTCAAGAGTTCGCGAGCAGGTCCAAAATGGGTCTCTCATAGCGGAACATCCGCTGAAGGCCCGACCGCTGATGGAGGTTCGTCGCTCTGGGTGGGGTACGCCCTGGGAGCAGGCGCTCTTACTCAGCCGCTACCTTGGGCAGATGAAGCTCGATGCAAGGGCCTTCCCGGTCCGCCCGTTCGCTCGCGGTCGGGTCACCGCTGGAGCGCCTGAGGGCTTCACTCATGCGGTTGTCCGAGTCAAGGTGTTGGACACGGAGTTTTGGCTTGATCCGAGCTGTGGCTCATGCGCGGCGGGTGAGATCTCTCCCGGCCTCTGGGGCGGGCAGGTGTTCTCGAGCGAGCTCGATGCTCTCCCGGGGGAGCCTTAGTCTCGGAGGTAAGGGAAGCCCTGCGGCTTCACCACAAAGATGGAGCAGCTGGCCTTCTTTACGAGCTGCTCAGACATGCTGCCGAGGAACAAGCTCTTGATTCCACTGCCGCCGTGCGTGCCGGTGACGATGAGATCGAGCTCGTGCTCGTCGATGAGACCGAGGGTAACGTCCAGCCACTCTCCGCCCGTCACCAAGATCTTGAGCGGGACCGAGCGGAGCGCCTTTCCTGCTTCCTGAGCCCGGGTCTGCTCAAGCTGCACCGCATCAAGAATTTTGCTCTCGCCCTCGCGAATGGCGGCCTCAATGACATCTTCATTCGGTGCTGAGACGAGTCGCTTCTTCAGCTCGCGGTCCATGTCCTTGACGACATGCAACACAAAGAGCTTGGCGTCGTAGTCACTGGCAAGCTGCAGCGCCATTGAGAGCGCCGCATGTGAGACCTCAGAGAAGTCGATGGGAACCAGGATGCGGTTGATGTCTTGCATTTGGAGCCTCCGTCGGAGAACAGCCTATAACGAGCCGCCCATTGCGGCAGGTCCAGCGATGTGAAACTTGTGCTTAGGACCTCGAGCATTCAGCGCGTACACATGCAGCGAACCGTCGAATGTGGCCACGCCCACGGTCGGTACATCATCGGTACTCTTGCTCGCGAAGTGAATGGAGTAAGAGTCTTCATCACCCTCGTGCAGTGGCTCGGGCTTTCCGTCAGGTATCGACATGACCCAAGCGGGCGTAGCCTCTGACGAGGACTCCGACTGACGACTGAACACCACCCATGCGTCGTCACCGTCGCCCTGCATGTCGAGCGTACCGATGTCGACCTTCGGCAGAACGGACGTTTCCTCGGGAGCCTGGCCTGGGCGGGCAATACAAAATCGGAAACCCTTTCCGGCACTGGGAATCCACGCGAGCGCGAGGCCGTCATTTATCTTAGCTGCCACCTGAGCCCGGCCCGGGAAGGACGAGGGCACACGCATGGGCTCTCCCATGCCTCTGGGGCTGACCGGCACAATCACACCACCCTTGCTGAGCACGAAGGGCTCTTGGCCAGGCACAAAACCTCGGGCGGTGGGCATCGTCTTACCGAAGACCGGCTCGAGACCTTCATCCGTGAGCTTGTCGACACGAACCGTTGGGCCGACTCGGGATATCCCGTACAGATAGAGATCATCGCCGTGTACACGGAGCTCGGGTCGGACGACGGGTGCGTAGCCGAGCTTCACCGATCGGGTGGCCGTGACCGACCCTCCCCGGCCGAGTGTCGAGAAGTTGACGATGGCTCCACCGGGGCGGTCCAAGAGCGTCATCGCAGTGAAGCCACTCCCGTGGGCGACCACAGCGTTGGAAACCGCAAGGTCGGCAGGGACCGGAAGGCGAGTCGTGTTTCCGCTAAAGGGCTTCCCCGCGGCGCCATACGCGATGCGCAGCGATGGCTTGCCTTGACGGTCTGGATTCTCCCAGCTCACCACGACCTTTGTACCATTGACGGCAATTTGGGGGTCCTCGACATGGACGGAGGCGATGCCAATGTCCTCTCCCTCTGTGGCTGCCCCAAGATGTCCGTCGAGCTGGGCGTCGGTGAGTTTGGCTCCGCTCAGGTCAACATCGGTAAACTCTACATCGGTGAAGTCTGCACGGGTGAAGTCAGTCCCAGTGACGATGATCTCGCTCAGGTCTGCGTCCGTGAGGTCAGCCGAGTTGAGGCATGCATTGCTAAGGTCGGTGGCAATCAACGCTGCTCCCTGCATCTTTGCCCGCGTCAAATCGGTCGCGCAGAGCTTGGTGCGGGTCAGGTCGGAGCGACTCAGGATACCCTCGCGGATTTGAGCACTGGTGAGGTCTGCGTCGGTCAGGTCGGCCTCGGCCATGTAGGCCTCGGAAAGATCGGCGGAATTGAGGTTGGTCTTCACTAAGATGGCGCGCTTTAGGCGTGCACCCGTCAAGATCGCTCGAGCCATGGTGCCGTCCGAGACATCAGCGTCTGTCATGTCGGCCCCGGCGAGGTCTGCATCGGAGAGGTCTGCCTCGCCAAGATAGGCGTCTCGCCACTTTGACCGCATGGCCGAGACGCCTTTCAACACGGAGCCAGTCAGGTCCGCTCCGCTGAGGTCGGCTTGGGTCAGCTCGGCGTCCGTAAGGTCGCATCCGGAGAGGTCCGCCTTTTGAAGGTTAACTCCCGTGAGATTGACGCCGCGGAGGTTCTTGTCTGCAAGGTCCGCCGCAAAGAGGTCAATGCGCAAATTCATGCCGCGCGCAGCGTTGAACTCACTGACTTTTTCTTCTTCCAAAAGCGTGAGCAGTTCCATGGATTCGTCCTCTTAGATTGCCTGCCCGTCTATCTCAGAGACGATCGCCATGCACGCACGCCACCACAACCGTCACACCTTCGATCCAATCGTCGATTGGGGGGCTTCGCACGAGGATGAATTCGATGTAACCTCGCGACATGCTGAACTGGACACCGCGAACGCGTGGTTGGGGCGGGACCCGCAAGGGGGACTCCCACGACCGCAATGAGGATGCCTACATCCTCCTTGACCATCCCGTGAGGACGCGTGGCATCGCTGACCGTGGATGTGTGTACGCCGTTAGCGACGGCGTGAGTACGGTCGCGGAAGGGCATTGGGCTAGCCAGCTCACAATTAGTCGGCTGGGCCAGTTCTTTGATGCTCACACGGAGGCATCTCCGACATCGATGACGGCCCTCCTATCCGAGATCGACTGGGAGATTCGTGGCGAGCGATTGGGTCGAGCGGCGTGCACGGTGGCAGTGGCATGGATCATCGACGGACGGCTCTTCGTGTTTCAGGTCGGCGACTCACACGTGTTCTTGGCGCGCGATGGGAAGCTCGCATGCCTCACGGGGATTGATGGTGACTCCAGCAATATGCTCGAGCACTTCCTGGGCATGGGTCCGGCAGTCTCCGAGGTCGTTCGTGTGTCCGAGCATGAGGTTCAGGCCGGGGACGGGCTCCTGTTGGCGACAGATGGCGTCACCGGCGTCGTTTCGACCGATGAGCTTGAGGCTTTTTGGAGCGGGAGTCGCGGCGATCCGGCCGCCTGCACCCACGCCATCTTGGGCCGTGTGGCGGGGCGTCGTGGACGAGACGACGCAACAGTCGTTGCTGCGCTGATCCTGTAGGCCTACGGAAAGCTGGGCCGATTCAAGCCGATAATCTGGGCCAGGAGGCGGACGCACTGTGCGCTGTACCCGTACTCGTTGTCGTACCAGGCATAGACCACGGCCTTGTTTCCTTCGACAATGGTGGCGGTGGCGTCAATGATGCTGGCGTGGTCGTTACCGACTTGGTCAATGCTGACCACATCGGGAGCTGCGGTCCAGTCGATCTGATCCTGCAGGTCCCCTCCCATCGATGCCTGCCGAAGCAACTCATTGACCTCGTCGCGTGACGTGTCGCGACTGAGGTTGAGGTTGAGGATAGCGAGGGAGACGTTTGGCGTGGGGACACGTATCGCGCTGGCGGAGAGCTTACCGGCAAGACTCGGCAACGCCTTAGCGGCAGCTGAGGCGGCGCCGGTGCTGGTGATGACCATGTTCATCGCTGCGCTGCGATTTCGGCGCGCCTTCGGGTGATAGTTATCGGTCAGGTTCTGATCATTGGTAAAGGCATGGACCGACTCGATGTGTCCGCTCATGATCCCGATTGAGTCATCAAGGACCTTGAGCGGGGGAACGACCGCATTGGTGGTGCAACTGGCGGCGGAGAAAATGGTCTCCGAGGCATCGACAATACCGTTGTTGGCGCCAAAGACAATGTTCGGAATGTCACCTTTACCCGGGGCGGTGAGTAGGACCGTGGACGCACCCTTTGCCTGAAGGTGACGTTCAAGACCCTGCCGGTCCCTCCACTTTCCAGTGTTGTCGATGACAACGGCGTTCTCGATGCCGTGCGCGGTGTAGTCGATATCCTCTGGGCTGTTGGCATAGAGGAGCTTCACCCGGTTCCCGTTGATGATGAGGGCGTTGTCCTCATGGTCGAGATCGATGCTGCCTTGAAAGGGGCCGTGAACGGAGTCTCGACGCATCAGGCTGGCTCGTCGAGCGAGGTCAGCCCCACCCTTTGGGCGAACGACAATGGCCCGAAGTCGGGCCTTGTCCCCACCGCCGACCTTGTTCACCAGCATTCGGGCCAAGAGGCGCCCAATGCGGCCGAACCCGTAGAGAACCACATCTCGCGGCTCCTCGAGCACAGATTGCTTGGAGTGTGCGATCTCAGCGAGTGTTGCATCGACGAAGGCTCGGAGGTCTGCGCCGGCCTCTCTCGCAGCACTCACGAGCTTGCCGACGTCGACGCGCGCGGGTGCCAGGTCAAGCTCGGTCATGCGCTTGAGCACGGCCTCAGACTCCGCCATGTTCACGGCTTGTTCACCGTCAAACTTTCTCGCGTACTTGTGAGCTTTGATGATGTGGATGGGGTCTTTGTTTTGAAGCGGTCGGCCATAGATGGTCGCGATGACGCCATGCTCGCGGTACAGCTTGCCGATGAGCGGCACCATTCGCTCCGCATGCTCTTCGCGTTGAGTCCAGTCTAGAAAGTGTGAGTCGGCGGCCATGACTAGCCCTCCATTTGGCGCGCGACAGATACCCAGTTTGGGGCCTTTGCGCCCACACTTTCTTGTGTGCTGAGGCCCCTGACGTTCACGACGGGGATGGGCCACGCAGCGCGGCCTGTTCGACCGCTAGGCAAGGCCGGCCATGACTCAATCCGTCAGGCTTGACCCAGGGCGGCTCGCACACGGGTGACACATTCCTCAGGAGAGGGAAAACCCTCGGGAGATTTGGACGCCACGGCTTCACCGTCGACCCGAATCGTAAATTCACCCTTGGCGCCCGAGACGAGGGCCACATCGACGCCGAGGGCCTCCTTGATTTGGTCTGCCACCCGGGCAGCCTTTGGGAGGTAGTTTCAGACTAGGCAGTAGTAGATCTCGACGGGCTTCACTCGTTCTCCTCCCAAGGCTCTACCGGGATTTTAACCGGAATTGGTGTGTCCGGGTCGGGTATCGGCCACGTCTCACCCCAAAGACTCCGCCCACCGTCGATGGCGATGGTTTGGCCGGTGATGTAGTCGCCCGCAGGTCCAGCAAGCCATGCGATTGTCCAGGCGATCTCCTCAACCGTGCCCAGGCGTTTGGCCGGAATCTGCGACTGGGCCTGCGCCACCATTGTCTGGGCGTCCGGGTAGTTTCTCAGTCCACTGGATGCGATGACACCGGGCTGAATGCAGTTGATCTGGATGTCAGCGAAGGCCCACTCAATGGCGAGCGTTCGAGTCATGCCCTCGACGCCTGCTCGGGCTGCCACCGAGTGAGCCATGCCAGGAAAGCCTCGGTTGGTGTTCATCGTAATGTTGATGATCTTGCCGCCCCCGTTGTTGATCATCCACGCATTGGCGACCGCCTGGGTCAGGTTCCAGGTCCCGGTCAGGTTGGTCGAGACCACTGCATCGAACCCGTTGGGCGAAATAAACTGTGCGGGACTGAAGAACTGTCCGCCGCCGTTGTTGACGAGGATGTCGATTCGGCCGTGTTGCTGGAGGACACCTGCGACCAGCGCATCCACCGCCTCTCGGTCTCGGATATCGGCAGGAATTCCCGTGATGGTCCGGCCCAGTTCGGTCGAGAGGCCCTCGGCTGCCGCAGCAATTCGCTCGGGCTTTCGGGAGGCAATGACGACGTTTGCTCCGAGGCGGGCCAGCTCGCGGACCGCTGCGGCACCGATTCCTGAACCGCCGCCTGTCACGAGGGCGACACGGTCTTTGAGGATTTCATCTCTGAATATTTGGCTCTTCATGCTGCCATCATGCCTGAATGACGCGCAGGAGGCGAGGCGCTCGGGCGGTGTTCTGTGCTTTGATGTCCCTATGCGAGTCTTGGTGACTGGAGGTTCGAGCTTTGTGGGTGCACACTTCTGCCGGCGTGCCCGAGCTCAGCATGATGTCATCGCGGTGCATCACACGACACCGATGAGGATGAATGGGGTCACGCCCATCAAGGCGGACCTTCGAACAAAGCGCGATCGCCGTCGGCTCCGCGCGCTCGGTGCGGACTGCGTGGTGCACCTAGCCGCGAAGGTCAAAGGGCCACAGGCCCGTACCCAGAACCAACAAATGCTGGATGCTGTCCTAGAACTGGAGCGGCCCATCGTCTACGCGTCGAGCACGGTTGTGCACTGGTCGCGTGCAACCCCGTATGGCGAGAGCAGGCGGGAAGACGAACAACGGATCGCGGAGTCTGGACTGGCGTGGGCGACCGTGAGGCCGAGCGCACCCTATGGCGCGATGCTGCCTCATCACCGGCCGGGTCACAGAGAGTCCTTTCACACGCTCGTCGATTGGGTCCGGCGCTCACCGGTGGTGCCGGTCATAGGGAGCGGTCAATATCGGCGCCAGCCCGTGCATGTGGATGATTTCTCGGATGCTATCCTCGCACTCATCGCAGACCCGCTGCCGATGAAGGCCTTCGATGTGGGGGGAGAGGAGGCCCTCTCATTCAACGCGATCGTGCGCACGATAGGCGAGGCGATGGGCAAGAGGCCGCGCACTGTACACCTTCCCAAGTCCTGGGTAGCGCAGGTCGCGAGGTTCCAGCCCAATTTTGATGTAGACCTGATAATGGCGGTGGACGAAGATGAAGTCGCCGACGGCACACAGCTGAGCAATTTGACGGGTGTTCGATTTCGGTCGTTCACCGAAGGAGTGAGATGTCTGATTTGAGGAAGCCCGCGCCCTTAGACGGTGCTGCGCGCGAACATGCTGAGCAGATGGTGGACTTCATCTGGGCCTCACCGTCGCCCTTTCATGCGGTAGCGGAGACGGTAAGGAGGCTGGCGGCAGCTGGATTCCGTGAGGTCTGTGAGGCCGATCCGCCCGAAGCGGTCGCCCCAGGGTCGTGCAGCTACATTGTTCGAGGGGGTTCCATCGTTGCTTGGCGCGCGGGAACCGCCGGCCCTGCCGAGGCGGGATTTCGAGTGGTTGTCGCGCACACAGACTCGCCAAATCTACGGATCAAGCCGCTCCCTGACATCGTCAAGGAGGGGTACTCGCAGGTTGGTGTGGAGGTCTACGGCGGTGCATTGCTTCACACATGGACGGACCGAGACCTCGGCATCTCAGGCCGAGTGATTGTCATGGGAGACGACGGACCCGAGGCGAGGCTCTTCCGCACCGATCGGCCAGTCGCTCGGGTTGCGAACTTGGCCATTCATCTCAATCGAACCGTCAATCGAGATGGAGCAAAGCTGAATGAGCAGCGCCACTTAGTCCCCATATTGGCGAGCGATGAGTGGGGTGGGTTCGGTGATTGGCTCTCCGAGCAGCTTGACGGCCGGGAGGTCCTCAGCTGGGAATTGGGTCTTCATGATGTGCAGAAACCAACGCTGGGTGGAATGAACGATGAGTTCATCTTCTCGGCTCGCCTGGACAACCTCGGGTCATGCTACCCAGCCGTTACTGCATTCGCGAATGCACAGCCGGCTCCGCATACACAGGTGCTCGCACTATTCGACCACGAAGAGGTCGGTAGCCGCACCCATCGAGGGGCCGGAGGGCCGATGCTGGGCGATGCAATCGAGCGAATCCTTGGCCACCACACGGTGGCCGCAGAAGGCGGGCGCCCTCGCGCAGTCGCCAATTCATGGTTGGTATCCGCGGACATGTCGCACGGTGTGCATCCCAACTACCCGGACAAGCACGACGCCAACCACAAGCCCCGGCTTGGGGGAGGACCGGTCTTGAAGTCTCATGCAGAGCATCGTTATGCCTCTCAGGCGGAGACAATGGCGCGGTTTCGGGCCGCGTGCCATGCGGTCGGCGTCCCTTGCCAGGCCTTTGTCAACCGCTCCGACTTGGCCTGCGGGTCAACAGTCGGCCCGATCGTGGCTTCGCGGATAGGGATA
>CAZKOI010000139.1:0-4041 GCA_964554315.1 uncultured Enterobacterales bacterium
GGAGTACTTTGCGCTGGAGTCTGGGCTTGACATCAGCTGGGATAAGTACGAGTGGGGCGGTGTTCCCATGGACGAGACCACTGGCGTCGGAGTGCCCGTGATTGCAACGACGGGGGTGAGCATCATCACCGTCTACGGTGGTTTTCAGCCGACCTGGATGAACAACGAGGCGCGAAGGGTCGACTGGGACGCCACCGACGAGTTCGGCTTTGGTCACCAGTTTGCAACCTTCGCAGGGGTGTCCCTGGCCATCGACGACATGAACGTCGGCGTAGGCTACACCCGAACCGTCACGAGCATCGGCGTACAGGAAGGCTACGGCCTGACCTTGGGCTTCCGGGGCTGAAGGCCCCGCCGAAGCGCTACGCCAAGACCTCCATTCCTGCATCATCACCCCCTGCGGGTTGGGTTAGCATCTGCAGGGCTGTGGCCGCGCTTCGCTTAAACTCATCAACCGACCTGAGGCGGCTCGCCGCACGCGCGACATACTGAGGCCGATAGTAGAAGCGCAGGTAGGCTAACCGCGTCCAGCGCTGGATCTCCTCGTCGGTCATGTCGCACAGAGGCCGCGGGATGTCATCGTCAATCCCGTTGACGATGTGCTCACGCCAGTAGTCTCGTCCCGTCTCCTTGAGGAGGAGCGTGTACATTTCCGTGGCGGGCATCGGCGTCACCTTGGAGAACTGCGCGTAGTCCAAGTCGAGAGACAGTGCTAGGCGAATCGTCTGGCGAATTGTCGCCTCGGTCTCATAGGGGTTTCCCACCATGAAGTAGCCAAAGGTGTGGATGCCGTTGGCGCGGGTTCGCGCAATGACATCGTGGTACATCTCGAGGCTGGTGCTCTTCTTGAGCGTCGCCAAGATCTCCCGGTTCCCGCTCTCAATCCCGTAGTAGATTCGGCTACAGCCCGCGCTGCGCATCGCCTTCAGGACATCATCCGTGATGCAGTCGACCCGGGTTCGCGCCGCCCATACGATGTCGAGCTTGCGCCGCTTGATCTCGTCGCAGATCGCGATCACCCGGTCCTTTCGGATGGTGAAGCTCGAGTCGAAGAAGTCAAACTCCCGGATGCCGAACTCATGGTGGCAGAGCTCCAGCTCGTCGACGACGTTGCCCGGCGTGCGCGCCCGAAAGGGCTTCGAGCCCTGTTCGCAAAAGATGCACTTGTAGGGGCACCCTCGGGAGGTGATGAAGCAGCTGAAGTTCTTGTACTTCGAGATGAACGAGTAGTAGAGGCTGTTGTCGATGAGGTGCCGGGCCGGGAACGGTGCGTCGTTCACGTCGCAGTCCGGCGCCTTTGGCGTCACGACGATCTCACCGTCGGGCTGACGGTAGGCGATCCCCTTCACTTGAGCGAGATCGCGTCCCGCAACCAGGGCCTCGAGCATCGAGGGCAGCGCGACCTCTGCCTCTCCTGTGACGGCGTAATCGATGACGTCGTATCCCAGCGTCTCACGCGGATAAATCGAGAGGTGCACCCCTCCCACGATGGTCGGGACGTCCACCTGAGCCCGGATTGCCTTGATCCAGTCCATCGTCTGGAAGAAGAGGTAGGTCGTGATCGTGTAGCCCACGTAGTCGGGTCCAAACTGCTGAAGTCTCGCCACCGTCTGCTCAAGCGAGAGGTCCTCCGCGTGAGCGTCGATGAAGAGCACCTCACACCCTGCGCGCTCAAGAATTCCCGCCACATAGAGCAGCGACAAGGACGGGAAGATCCCGTAATTTTCCTTGACGGTCTTGATGCCTGGCTCGTTACGAACAGGGCCATATGGTGGGTAGACCAGGGCAACTTTTAGACCATCTGTCGCGGGCATAAACCCCTCCCTCTTTTCATTGTACCGCGAACCCGGTCCACCTGACAGGCTGAGTTGGGTGAATCTGGTGTACCCTCCGAAGGTGCGATGGCCCCACCTGCTGGTTCTCTGGTTCCTATGTGCCGCCTACCTGTGGTGGTGGGTGAGCGGAAACCCTCTGCCTGACGGCTTTCAGAACGAGTACCTCCTCGTCGGCAATGCCATGGATCTCTGGAGTGCGCTGGTGGCGTGGGATGTGTGGCACCTGCGGTGGTACATGTACACCGGATACTGGCCCTGGGGTCTCCTCGCCGTGCCCTGGCCCTTCATGCTGGTCCTTGGCCCAACACGGCTGGCCATGGTCTTGGGCAACCTGATTCACCTCGCGGTACTTCTCGCCGCGACGCACAGCATGGGCCGGGCGCTGGGCGGCCGATGGGCTGCACTCCTGGTCGTGCTGACGCCGGGCGTGCTCGGCACTTTGGTGCGCTTTGAGCCCAACCTCGCCGCCATCGCGTGGACCGCGGGCGGACTGGCCGCTCTGGTCGCAAGCAATGGCCTCCAGCGAAAGCGTATGGTGTGGCTCTACGGAGCGTGCATGGGCATCGGCCTCATGGTGGATCGCTTGACCGTCGCGTTCTTCTTGATTCCGGCGGTGCTTCCCCTGCTCCGACGAGCGTCCGCCCAAGCCTGGAAGCACCTCGCACAGGCGGCCGCCATCACCCTGTTCCTGAGCGGCGCCTTCTACCGAGAGTTCTTCATGCGGCACAGAGAAGAGATCCTCAGCCAGGCCATCGCCGGCGAGATCGACAGCTCCGGCGCACTGACCGAGACCCCCGCAGCCTTTGAGTGGGCCTACTACCCGCTTACGCTGCTCGACTCGCAGGCCGGCCCCGTCTTGGGTGCCGTCATGCTCGTGGGATTGATCGGACGGGCAACGTTGACGCGCTCGATTCTTTGGGCCTCGATTGCAGGAGGCGTCGCCTTTTTCACGATCATCAGCAAGCACCAAGTGTTCTACACGCTGCCGATACTGGCCCCGTTGGCCGCCATGGCCGCCGCTCGCTCCCGCCTGGTGATCATCGGGCTGATCGGGGGCCTGTGGTCGCTCTCGAGCGTGGGGCTCGGCCTGATCCCGGGAGGACCGTGGATGAGCGAAGCGCTGGTGCGCCCGAGACACACCCTGGCTCGCCCTCCAATACCCCTCCGTGCTGAATTGACCCCTGCGCTCGAGGCTCTGGGTCCCCATCCGCAGCACGTCGGCGTCTTCTCTGAAGACTCCGTCCTCTTTGAGGGTTTCCTCCTGCTCAAGGTGCGCGAGCGTTGGTCAAACGTACCGGCACGAGGGTTTGTGACCGATCCCCAAGGTACCTTCGAGCTGTTCAACGAGATGGACGCCGTGCTCTGGGCCGGCCCTCGAGGTGGCTCTTGGCCGACCGCTGAAGCCATCGAGCGTGAGATGGAGAGTGACCACACCGACCCCCAGACGATGCCGCCAGCCCCTCGTGTGGTGGAGTCTGGGCGGGATGCCTTCGAGGAGGTTGGACGGTGGACCGCTTCTGAGGAGACGGAATTGGTGGTTTTCAGGCGGCGCTAATCGAGTACACTCCGTCCATGCCCGTTGATGCCAAGCCCGCTGCCACCGTCGTCATACTCCGAGACTCATCGGAGGGTCCCGAGGTCCTCATGCTCAAGCGCTCTGGCCGCGCGGGGTTCTTCCCCAATGCATGGGTCTTTCCGGGAGGGCGTGTCGACTCAGCGGATGCCACAGCACTGACGCGAGGCTCGGCTCTGGGTCTCGCGGACGAGCATCGCGCCTTTGGCGTCGCGGCCATTCGCGAGACCTTTGAGGAAGCCGGCATTTGGCTCGGAGACCATACCCCAAGTCCAGCGTTCAGGGACGCGCTCAACCAGCGCAAGGCTACCCTCGCCGATGCCCCCGAGGCCGTCTCTGACTTGGGTCGCCTGGCGATGTGGAGCTGGTGGATCACGCCAGAGAATGAGCCCAAGCGGTACGACACACGGTTCTTCGTGACGCTGCTGAGTCATGAAGAGAGTCGCCGAGCCACCTGCGACGAGCAGGAGACGGTTGAGCATCGATGGATACGCCCCTCTGTGGCTGTGGCAGAGGCGGGCTCTGTGCGGTCGAGCAACGACGATCACTTCGACAAGGCTGCGGCCGCTGGCGGCGCCGAGGTCGCCTTTGTCGATGACAGGCCGAAGCTGAAGCCGAAGAATATGAACGGTC
>CAZKOI010000139.1:4051-8544 GCA_964554315.1 uncultured Enterobacterales bacterium
GCTGTGGCAGAGGCGGAAGGAGGCTCTTTCTTCGTCGCCCCACCGACCTATCTGACGCTCGCGGAGCTCTCCGGGCTGCCCTCGGGCATCGCAGCTATGGAGGCCGCACTACAACGCGAGATTCGTCCGATCATGCCGAGACTGGACATCAGCGACGGCCAGTGGACGGTGGTCTTACCGGGAGACCCAAGCTACCCCGACCCCCACCCGGTGGAGGGGCCCACCAAGGTCGAATACAGGGAGGGCCGCTGGTGGCGCTCCTGATCGCCCTCATCACCGCCGCCGTTGCGGCACCCTTTCGAGCCCCTCGTGCTGCGCATGGACGCGCTGTTGTCCCTCAGAGCGAGCAGGACCTCACCCTGGTGGTGAAGCTCGCCGAGGACCGGGGCTTGGTCCCCACAGCGGACACTATCCTTGGAGCCGATGCGACCCTCCTTCGACTCCTGAGAGGCGCCGAGCCCCTCTTTACGCGACCGCGGGCCGCGTTGCTTCGGGACCTCGCGACGGCTGATGTCAACGCGAAGCTCGCCGACCTAAGCCTCTATCTTCAGCTCCAAACATCCGATGCGCCGGCCCTCTCGGCGGCCCTATTGGCCCATCCCCTCATCGAGGATGTCTATCGAGCGTCCGACCCCGTCGCCCCCCCCTTCGACATTCCACCGGAGACCCCGTCGTTCGTTCCCGACCAGGCCTACCTCGGCCCAGGCCCGAGAGGCCTCGGCTTTGACATCCAGGAGCGCTGGAGCGGTGCTCTAGGGCTCGGCGTTGTGGTCGCAGACGTTGAGTACGGCTTCGACCTCGAGCATGAGGTCCTGAACGAGGTCGACGTCACCGAGCTCGGCCACGCGGCCGACCTCTACCTCGCGCACGGCAACGGCGTCTTGGGCATGATGGCTCCAGGCTTCGAGGGCTTCGGCCTCCGGGGCATGCTGCCGGAGGCCAGCTATGTTGTCTCCTACCCCTTCACGGATGCAGAAACCTACAATGTAGCGGATGCCATCAACCGAGCCGCCGCCGAGCTCATCGCCGGGGACATCCTCTTGATTGAGCAGCAGGGCTGGGTGGATGGGGTCTTCACTCCCGTGGAGATTGAGCCTGCCGTATTCGATGCCATCGCGACCGCGGTGGCTCAAGGCATTGTGGTCGTCGAGCCCGCGGGAAACGGCGCGTGCGACTTGGATGACCCTCGCTGGGGCGGATGGTTCGACCGAGAGACTCGGGACAGCGGCGCCATCATGGTCGGAGGGGGGAGCTCACCCCTCAGTGACCTCACTCCACGCTCATGGTTTCCGGAGGGGAGCTGCTATGGTAGCCGAGTGGATGTACAGGGATGGTTCGACTCCATCGTGACCGCATCCGCAGCCGACGGCGCACCCCACTTTGTGGATCTGTTCTTTCCCGATGGAGACACTCGTCAAGCGTACACTGCGCGCTTTGGCGGCACGAGCGGCGCGGCCCCTATGGTGGCCGCCGTGGCCGCCGCGTTCAACAATTTCTGGGGTCAGCACACCGGCGATGTGTTCGCCCCTCTCGACCTTCGAGCCGCACTCATCTCGACCGGACACCCTCAACAAGAGGACGCAGGCCTCCACCCGATCGGGCCCCAGCCCGATCTTCGTCGTATGCTGAGGACCTACGGGATCCGGTAGTCCGCTGAAGCCCTCATCCAGGTCGGTTTTACTCAAGACCGCGATCGTCGAAGGCGGACGATCACAGGAATCACGCAAACCCAAAGCCAGCGTGGTGGCGCGGGTGCGACCTGACATCCGCCTTCCGTCACACTCTCCAGCTCAACACTGCCCGTCACCATCAGAGCCTCGGCATCGATAGCGACTGAAGAGTACGCCACGTCGAGGATACCTCGGGATCGGTTGATGGAGGCCAACGACCCGTGGACCACTCCACCGGGTTCGAAGCCCGGGAGGGTCTCGGCGTCGATCAAAATTGTCCCGCTCGACTCGTCCACCTCCACCACAGCATCAAAATCAACAGGTGTCGCGTGCCGAAGCCCGAGCCCCTCAACCCTCGAGGTTTCGTGACGTATCGGCTCATCCATGCGGAGATAGATCGCGAGCCCTGTTCCGGCCTCAGCTCCCGTGAAGTCCCGCACATTGAGTCGAATTCGGTCAACGCCTACGCCGATCGGGTGCTTGAACTGCACGCCAGCCGGGACCCGTTGGTAGGGACCATCAAGGCCATAATTAATGAGACTCTGGCGCATGGTTGGGACCGAAGAGAGGTCCACAATCCGCTCGCAGTCCAACATTCCAGAGTCGGCGATGACCTGCTCGATGACAGAGGAGGTGATTTCATCGATGAGGCCCTTGTCTTCGAGAATCTCTGCAGCCTGCAAAAATGAGGATGCAGCATCCGGCCAGTCGGTGCTGTTCGACCAAGAGGAGACGGCGCCGACCAAGAGATCGGCCACGAGGTCGGGGCCCACGTCGGGGTGATCGACGAGTCTCCACATGGTTGAGCCCCAAACCTGGCCGCTTCGATGGACTTGCGACTGCAGGCTTCCGGGACATGCTCGGGGAACGGAGTGGTCACGTATGCCTCGCTCCCAGCGCTCAGAGCGTCCCAGACCTTCCGCGAGGATCGGATCCGGATTGTGAATCATCGCAAAGGTGTCAGCGACACCCTCATTGAGCGCACCCGGCGTCCAGTCGAGGCCAAGCTCGTCTGACTGCATCCACATGCTGCCCGCCATTAGGCGGACGAGGGCATGACCGTACTCATGCACGACCACGTCCACGTCATGTCCGAAATTGTAGCCATCATCCGAGACGCCAAAGCTCAGATCTCGCTGACCATCCCCATCAAAGTCTCCGAAGAAGGCATTCGTCAGCGGAAAGTTGGTGAAGACCTGAATGGGCTGCCCCAGATACAAGCCGAACCGTCGGTGGGCCCACGACGCGAACTCGTGGAGATGCACATAGACCTGACCTTCTGTGAAGGGGTCCGTGGTACTGCCCTCGTCCGGATAGTGGAACAGGTCACCCCCCGGGCCTGGCTTTGCTTGAGGCGCCCACTCGAGGCACGTTCGTTCGCCGAAGGGCCGTGGGTCGATGTCCCATGCGGTGCAAGAGACGACCTCGCTGTACCAACCCGCAAAGCTAGAGGTGTCGCTCACTCCCGGAACGTCAACAGGGATGAGATCGGACTGAACCGGGTTCGGATCGAAGACCCAAGTCCGCGCCGACCACGTCTCTGGCTGCGCATCTAGAAGGGTTCCACGATGGGCGTCGACCCAAACAGTCCAGGTCATGCCTGCGGCTCGCAGCGGAAACCGCCAAGCGAGGGTGGCGACACCATCCTCGGGGAACAGCACACGTGTTCCACGGTGTACGGGTCGGCTGCGCCAGCCCTCCTCTACACGGTCCGCAGCCTCTTCCATGGATAGCGTCGCGGTCATTCGCGCGCTCGGGTGCAGCACCGGCAGGTTCGCTTTTGGTCCGCCATTGGACAACGGGTGTCGAACAACAGGAGGACCATCGAGAGGGAGGTCACCCCATCGCGCCTCCGCTACCGTGACGAACCCTCCGCGCCACCGAAGCTGTGTCTCCTCGAGATGCCACTCGGAGGCGTGGGTGAGCGAGGACCACAACGCCAACAGCAGAGCATTTAGATGCACCAGTCCACCTCAGCGAGCGTCACCGACTGAATGTGAGCCTGTAAAAGATGGTGTTCTCGTAGTAGCCATCATGGGGCACCACCGAGCTCCCAACATCATCGTAGGGATCGACCGTCGGGTCAAAGTGAGTGCCTTCAACGAGCGGCCTTACCTGAAACAGCGCCCAGGCGTTGAGCGCTGGCGCCCCCGCTGCGTCCCACTCCAAGTAAGCGGTACCTTGGCTGGGCGCAGGAGGCTCCCCAAACAGGCCCTCGTACTCGGTGGCCATCGCAGCCGTCATCGGCCCCCATCCAATGCCCCAGTTGAAGAGGTCGATGTAGTCATCCACCTTGGACACACCGAGCAGCGTCGCGACCTCCGAGCAAGCCCCCTCATAGCGCGCCTCTGCAGCCATGCTGTCCAGCCGCCAAGACCACCCCTCGTAGCCTTCCCACGCTCCGTATCCGGTGAAGTCAGCGGGGATGACGCCATCGCCAATCGCGTCATACCGAGTGTAGCAGATGTACTCTAGAGAGCCCGCCACGTGGTCTGTGGAGTCGACGAATGCAAACGAGATCTGGGGCACGAAGTCGACTGGCTCGCCCGTCTCGGGATCAGGATAGGTACCCGCGGTTGGCTCTCCATCGACGTAGAGGCCGTTCCAGAGCACATAGAGTGAGTCGAGGTCGAAGACCCCGTCCCCGACGGGGGGGGGCTCTACGTCACCCGTGTCGGTGAGGCCCCCGGTGTCACCCGAATCGGCCGCGGCCGTGTCTCCACCCGCCCCGGTGTCCGCGTCTCGACCCGTATCGACATCCGAGTCCGCATCGGCGTCCGCGTCGGCATCGGCATCGGCGTCCGCATCGGCGTCTCCGTCGGC
>CAZKOI010000140.1:0-8487 GCA_964554315.1 uncultured Enterobacterales bacterium
CCCCGTGTCGTCGGCGTCCCCCGGTCCTCCGTCTGCATCGACAGAGACATCGCCATCCCCTCCCCCGCTGTCCTTGTCCGAAGACGAGCACCCGAGTGTCAGCGTGGCAATGGCGAGCAGGACCGTTCCTGCGCTGGAGTGGACGAGTTTCATTGTGGTCTCCTCTGCCCTCCGGGTCATGGACCCCTGTGGGCGGTTTATTCTTCCGAGCCCGTGTCGGGGCTCTCCACGGGATTTAGGGCTGCCTCCAGCACATACCAGAAGGGCTGACCTCCTGCCGCCGTATCCACCGCGTCGAGCTTGACGAGGTAGCGCCCCGCCTGAAGCGCGGTAAAGGCCACCTTCGCGTCCCGGTTGTAGATCGAGTCGTGGGTGGTCGCCGAGTCCACCGTTTCTCCGTCGGGGCCCGTGACCGTCAGCCTCGGGTCCAGGGGAGAGCCGTGAATCCAAGAGTCGGTCTGGATCACCACCTCGGTTCTCTCCTCTCCGACATCCACGGCGTACCAGTCGTTGCTCACCCGCTCGAGGCGCCCGAACACCCGATCCCCATCGGTGAGGATGTCGGGGTTCTCGCTGCTGTTGTTGAAGTCATCGCCGTCTTCATCGACCGGTTCTTCCGATGTCCATGTGACGGGCGCCTTCACGACGCTCACTCGAAGCCTCCAGTAGTAGTCGGGCCCCCACTGAGTAATCCCGTCTTCCTGCTCCAAGAGCCCAAGCTTCAGCGTGCGCCCTCGGTCGAGCTTGAGCGTGTAGTCCAAGTCGGACGAGAAGGAGGTGTCGACCAGGCTGGCCGAGAACGATGAGTCGTCACCATCGAGCAGGAATGCTCTCGGGTTCGCGAACGACCCCAGCTCCGTGGCGCGGACCCAGATGCGAATCCAAGACTCCTCATTGATGTCAAACTCAAAGAAGTCGTTGTCCGCTGGCTCCCCAAAGACACCACACATCCACGTCTCAAGAGGGAGCGCTTGCGGAGCGGTGACGTCCCCGTTGGGCTCGACCTCCTCGATCGGGCACGCCGACGGGGGCGGCGGTTCATACACTCCGGTGTCCTCTGGCTCGACCTCCTCGATGGCCGTATCGAATGGTTCCGGTTCAGGGGGGTCCGCAGCAGGCTGAGGAAGCGGGGGCATGACCCACCACGCACCACATCCCTTGCAGGCCAAAAGCGTTAAGAAGAGTGAGAACATTGGCTACCGTACAGTTCGACTCCACAACCCCGGCTCTCGCCGTGTAGGATGTGGTCCGCGACATCATAACCAAAGATCACCCACTTTCGCTGCCCCCAAGTTCGAATCCCTATGCAACACCGCCTCCTTCTTGCTCTCGCGCTCACGCTCACGTCTTGCGCGCCACCGGAAACCAAGATCACGGCGCTGCGCCCGGCAGTGTCGGTCGCGCCCGAGTCCGTGTCCTTCGGCGACGTCGTACCGGGAAACACCATTGCTCGGGACCTGGCACTCTTGAGCTCGGGTCGGGCGACGCTGGAGATCACCGATATCCGCCTTGAGCCTGCGGACGGCGCGATCACCTTGGACTGGAGCATGCCCGACGAGGGTCTCCTCGAGGTGCCCGCATCCGATACGCTCACGCTCCCCATGCAGTTCGCACCGACCGACTTTGCCGCCTACAGCGCGAGCTTGGTCATCGAGAGCAACGACGAGGACAACCCCGAGTTGGTGGTCGAGGTCACGGGTGCGGGAGTCGTGGGGCCACAGCCCGACATTGCAGCGACACCCGAAGCCATTGACTTTGGAACGGTGACGGCGGGAGATACCGCCACGGAATATGTACTCTTGAGCAATGAAGGGGACGGCAACCTGGCCATCTCTGGCACGGTCCAGACCGGTTCCGGTGCTTTCCGCGTGGTCGGCACCCTCGGCGGCCAGACGCTCGCGCCCGGCGGTTCGCTGCCGGTCGCGATTGAGTATTCCCCCGACGGAGGCCTGGCCGGACATGCGGGAACGCTGCTCATCCTCAGCGACGATCCGGACACGCCCGAGCTCGCTGTGGAGTTGGCCGGTGGCGAGGTCGACCCGGATATCGACTACCCCGAGGCGATCATCACCGGCGAGTCTACGATCAATCCTCCAGAGCTGGTCTACCTCGACGGATCGACCTCAACGCCGGGAGATAGCGCGGAGTCCGACCTCCTCGGATACGAATGGACCGTCATCGAGCGTCCCGCGCACAGCAACGCTAGCCTAGTGGCCGACGACGCCGCCGATACCTACCTCGATATCGATGTAGCGGGCGACTACACCGTGCAGCTCATCGTGACCGACAGCTCCGGAGCGTCAAGCGCGCCGGCCATTCATGCGATCCGTGCCCGACCGGTCGAGGAACTCTACATCGCGCTCACCTGGGACACCACCGACTCCGACCTTGACCTCCACGTCCTCCCCAGCGGTGCGACGTGGTTTGGAACAGACGACTTGAGCTATTGCAACCCCGAGACCAACTGGGCCGGGGGAGAGGGCCGGTATTCTGGCGACGTCGAAGACGGACTTGGGCCCGAGACGGTGACCATCACGGACCTCAGCGACTCAACCTTTCACATCGGCGTGCACTACTTCTCGGACAACGGCGGCATGACCAGCGAAGCCGCAGTCACCGTGTTTATGAACGGTGAGGTCCAGGGTGAGACATCGATCAGCCTCGTGCACAACGACTTCTGGAGTGCCGGTTACATTCGCATCGACGGGGACGAGGGCTTCTTCTTCGCTTCCGACAGCCATCCCATGGTCTCAGACACGCGCGAGTGTGAAGAGGAGCCATCATGAGAGCCTTATTTACGTTCACCACGCTCGGTCTCGTGGCCTGCTCGGGGGGTATCGAGACAGCGTTCAAGAGGCTCAGCCCCGAGATCGCCTCCGCCCCTGGGGATGTCGACTTTGGAGAGGTCGTCACGCTTTACCCCGTGACCCAGACAGTCCAGCTCCTCAACACAGGCTCGGGCGCACTGGACATCTACGGCTATGAGCTCAAGGTGAACGAGCGCCACGCCGACATCTTTACGGTCAGCGGACTGGACGAGATCGAGAGCCTCGGCTCGGGTGAGGGTGTTGAGTTCGAGGTCACCTTCCTCCCTGCTGAGTACACGAGCTACAAGGCAAGGCTGGACATCGAGAGCAACTCTGACTTTGACCATGAGGGTTACGGCGAAGAATCCGAGTGGGACTCCGAGGACCACCACTTCTTACAGATCGACATCGTCGGCGAGGGCATCAAGGGCTCAACCCCGGACATCGATGTGCCGGCTGTCGTGGACTTCGGCGACGTCACACCCGGCGACACCTCAACCGAGACCGTGCTCATTCGAAACGCGGGCGACGGCGCGCTCAACATCGTGAGTGCAACCCTTCCTGAGGGCCCCTTCAGCCTGCGATTTCCGCTCGAGTCCGTCACGATCGCCGCGGGCGAGGCCTACCCCGCACCGGTTGAGTTCGCGCCAACGCTCGACGATGATGGCGGTGCGGTGGAGCTGGTCATCACCTCCACCGACCCGGATGAGCGCGAGGTCTCCGTTCGTTTAGCGGGCAACGGTAACTACGACCGTCCCATCGCGGACATCGACTGCGACGCCTTATCCTCCAACCCTCCCCCTCGTACGGTGGTTCTTGATGGCCGCGGCAGCACCGCTCCAGAAGATCCGCTGGGGCTATACCCTCTGACTTACGCATGGGAGTTGCTCAGCCGGCCGGAGCTCTCGAGGACCTCGATACGAAACCCTGGAGAAGAGACACCCGAGCTCTTCCTCGATGTGGCTGGAACCTACGAGGTTGCACTCACCGTCACGGATCACAATGGAATCAGCTCGGAGCAGACCGTCTGCGAAGCCGAGATCGTTCCCGATGAGGAGCTCTACGTCGCGCTCAGCTGGGACACCACGGGCTCGGACCTAGACCTGCACATGGTTCCAGAGGGCGAGGTAATGTGGGGTTGCATGGATTGCTTCTGGTGTGAGCCCAATCCCGACTGGCCGTCCGACTGGGGAGTCCCCATCTACGCGCTCGACAACACCACGGGGTACGGACCGGAGAACATCAACGTCGCCTTTCCAGGCGCTCGGAAGTACTACATTCGGACCCACTACTATGCGAACCATGGCGGGGGCGAGACCCGCGCCACCGTGTCCATCTATGTCCACGGCGAACTCATAGAGACGCTGACCACCACGCTGCCCTCGAGCGGGCGCCGCTGGAACATCGGCTATGTGGAGTTTGCAGAAGATGGAACCGGTACGCTTCATATCGACGACGAGGTTGTGAGCTACTCGGCCAAGCCCTGTCCAAGCTGCTAGCGACTCGCTGCCTCCCCGTCGGACTCAGCGCTGTAAGCGCGCTATCAACGCCAGGTAAGCCGAGTCGATCTCGGGGCTCGACAAGTGGCGGCCCAGCATCGCGGACAGGTCGGCGAGATCGGGTACGGGCGCCATCGCAGCCTGCATCATTCGAATCGCCATCCGGGTCGAGAGCCGACGGAATCGGAGTGCAGCCAGGTCCGCATCCAGAGACATCAACCGGTCCATCTCGGCTCGATCTTCAGCCACACTCTCCTCACCGAGGCGCTCGGCGATGGCATCAAAGTAGCCCTCATGGACCCTAAACCGAGCGCAATCTCGGAGGACTTGGGCACGGAGCACGTTGTGGGTTCCTTCCCAGTTCTCATACACCACATTGTCCCGGAGCAGTCGAGGGAGAATGGAGAATGATTCGATGGCGCCATTACCGCCCAGCACCTCAATTCCAGCATTGACGGCATCGTGGGCAAGCTGCGCCGTCATCAGCTTGTTGAGGTTGACCCCCACACGAAAGAAAGCCGCGTCACGAGGAGAGATGGCCTCCGCATCAATCTGCTCGAGAAGGCCCGCCAGCCAGAGCGTGGATGCTATCGAGCCCGCCGCGTCCGCCCTCATGCCCGCAAGCGTCTCTTGAATCGCCGAAAATCGGCCAATGGGGGCACCGAATGCGCGACGATGTTGAGCATAGGTGCTCGCGACCACCCACGCCCGCCTCGCGTGAGCGGCACAGCCCGCCGCGTTGTACAGCCTGCTGGTGGTGATGACCAGACGCATCACTGACTTGAACCCATCGCTGACGGGCCCCAACGCCTCGGCGTAGGCGTCACTGAAGTCCATCTCCGCGGAAGCCATCGATCGGGTGCCGAGCTTGTCCTTGAGGCGACGAATTCGGAAGGCGTTGATGGACCCGTCCGGCCGAAGTCGGGGAACAAGGAACAACCCCAGACCTTGAGTACCCTCCGCCCCCCCCTCTGGCCGGGCCGTCATCACGAAGACGTCTGCGTCCGCGTTGGAACAGAACCACTTCTCTCCCGAGATGGCCCACTGGGAGCCCGCCGCCAGGCCGCCTTCGACCGGCCGGGCCTTCACCACGTTGGCACCCACATCCGAGCCACCCTGCACCTCTGTCAGAAATTGACTGGCGGTGAAGTTGGTGTCGAAATTCGGGTCGAGCAGGCGACCCAGGAAGCGCTCCTTCTGGGAGGGCGTTCCCAAGGCTTGGAGCGTTCGAATCGCGCCGGCGTCACAAGCTAAGGGGCAATTGTGCCCCGCCTCACCGGCCTGCGCCGTGAGGTAGAACAGCGTCAGGATCGAACGGTGAGAGGTCTGCGGCTCACCGTAGAGGCCCATGATGCCGGTGCCATAAATGAGCCGACCGGCCTCTGCCCATGAAGGATGGTGAGCGACCGCGCCGGTGAACTCCCCCACCCCGCTCCAGTCATCGAGAACGGGCAGGTTGCGGGCCAAGTTGTTCTGCCGGACCACCACATCGAGCGGACCCGCCACGGCTTGACCGGCACGCTGGAAGGCCGTGCTTCGCCCCTCGATGCGGTGGTGGTGAACCAGCGCGAGCAAGGCGTCATCATCGGAGTAGAGGTCGTCCGGCTGGGCCGCTCGCCATGCCACAAGGTCTGACCGTCCCTTCTCCCTCGCATCCATTGGCGCTCCTTTCGTTGGACGTAGTCTATCCAAAAGCAGGGTTGGGTGGGGTCGACTTGCTTCGTACCCCATCGAACGAAGCGTCGCCCCACGCCACCGCGAGGTCAGCGTCTGGCGATGAGGACCAAGAGCGCGGGCACGACGAGGAGGTCCGCTAGGAGCGCGCTGATCAGCGCAACGGAGAGCAGCAGTCCAAAGAATGCCACGCTCTTGATGGCAGCCAGGCCGAGCACAGAGAATCCGCCCGCCAAGATAGCCGTGGTGATGAACATCGGACGCCCAACGCTCTTGACGGTTGCCTCGACGACCGCCTCAACGCCCTCATGAGCGGCCGCCATGGCACGATACCGGTAGAGGAATTGAGTGGTGTCATCCACGACGAGGCCCAGGACAATCGCGGCAATGGTCACCGTCGCAACGTCGAGTCGAATACCCGCACCTCCCATGACGCCCAGCGTAATGAGCACAGGAATCAGGTTGGCCGGTACCGCCAAGATGGCCATCCGCAGCGAACCAAAGAGCAGCGCAATCAGCGAAAAAATCACCACAAAGGCGATGGCAAAGCTGGAGAGCTGGCTCGATACAATGTGCTCCATGATGCGAACATAGAGCGGGATGTACCCTGAGGCCTCGACGTGCACTCCATCCGGAAGGTCCGCCATGCCTTTGAGGTCCTGGATGGTTTGCCCAAATTGGCGGGCACTGGTCATCGGAATGCCAACGGTCACGCGAAGCTGCGTCTCCAACGGCCCCACAAAGCGGGCCATGTTGGCATCGGAGTCGGCCTCGAAGAGAAACAGAAGCTGGTCGACGCTCGCCGGATCGTCCGGAATTCTGCCGGCCGACCGTCCCGACATGACGCGATCAAGGTTCTCCACAACATCTGCAAGCGAGCGGGTCCAGCCAACACCGGGCTCCTCTTCCATCCTGGCCTGCCAACCGCTGACGGCCTGAAGAACCTCCGGCGTCCGAACACCGTCGTCCGAATGAACGACAAACTCAAGGGGTGTGTAGGGTCCGAAGGTCGCCTCCAAGCGGTCTGAGTCCACTCGCGCCGTGTGATCGCTGTAGAGGAAGTCTATGGAATACGTGTCGACCTCGATTCGGGTCATCCCGAGCGTCGCCAGCAAAGTGATGAGGCCACAGCCCACGAGAACTTCGACCGGTCGCCGAACGGCGAGCTTCGCGATGCCATCCACGATGCGCTGCGTGTGACGCTGCTCTGCCATCAGCGGCAGGTTTGCTGAAGTGAGCGCCATGCTGGCGCAGATAATCACGGAGACAACGAACGATGCAAGCAGACCCAACGCACAGAATATGCCGAGGTCTCGGACCACCGGCATCGAGGCACTCGCCAGAGCGAGAAAGCCCATGGAGGTCGTGAGTGTGTTGAATAGACACGGCCAGAACACCTCTCCCACCCCGACCTTGACGCGCTGCAGCGGCGGCCATTCTTTTGGAGTGGAGGCGACGTGGACCAGCATGTGCACGCAGTCCGAAACACCGATGACCAAGACCAAGGTGGGCATGACCATGGTCACCATGTTGATGTCTCTGCCTGCTGCACCGTAGATCCCCAACAACCAGACAGCACCAAGCGCCACGACGGTAAGGGTCACCACCACCGGTCGCCAGCGTCCAAGCAGCACGCGGCTGAGCAGAAGGATCAGCAGATAGCTCGCCCCTATCACGGCGGCTGCGTCCACCGTAGAGGCCTGATTGAGCGCGGCGTAGATCACACCGATGCCGGCAAAGCTCGTGGTGTCGTCGACCGCGGCAACCGTCGCTCGCAGGTCTCGGAGGATTCGATCGCGTCGCACATCGATGTCCCCCAGCGCATCCATCTCCGCGAGGACGAGCGCCGTCTCGTGGTCCGCCGAGACCAAGGAGGAGGCGAGTGCATCCTGCTGGAGGATGTCTCTGGCCTGAGCGGCGTCCGAGAGGGGCGCGACCTCGAGAACGCCCTGGCCTCCTCGAACAACCGGCTCCGTGACAATCGATCGAACCCTAGCGATGCCCTCGACAGCCAGCGCTGCTTCACCGACGGACCGCACTCGCGCGAGACCGGAGTCGGTCAGGATGCCATCCTCGGCATGGACGCCGATCACCACCACCTCGTCATTACCGAAGGTCTCAAGAAAGGCCTGGTACTGTCCGAGGCCGGGGTCATCTTGGGGGAACCAGATCTCCACCGCGTTGTCGACCCCCACTCGGGTCGCGCCCACCAATGCGATCCCCGTGAGCAGGACGAGGAAGCTCAGCAGAGCCCGACGCTGGGAGATAACCGTCGCAACGATGCGCTCTGAGAGGGTCACAGAACCGTCTCCAGCTGGAACGCTCCATACACAAACGCGCGGTCCTGCCGAATCAGACGGGCACCGAGGGCCTCGTCCCGCTTGAGCACTCCAGCCATCGACTCGGGCCGCCACCGAGGGACGAGAAGGTTCCAGTAGGCAATCCTAGCACCGGACCTCGCACATCCCACGGCAGCCCTCAGGAGTTCCTCCGTCTCGGCTTCGCTC
>CAZKOI010000141.1:0-8429 GCA_964554315.1 uncultured Enterobacterales bacterium
GCGCGCCAGCTCTGTCTTGCCGACACCGGTCGGTCCGAGGAAGATGAACGACCCGATGGGCCGGTTGGGATCTTGAAGACCCGCTCGGGCCCGGCGGACGGCGTCGGAGACGGCCACGACCGCATCGTGCTGGCCAATCACGCGACCATGCAGGTTGTCCTCCATCGCGAGAAGCCGCTCTTGCTCGCCTTGGTTGAGCTTCGCCACCGGGATTCCGGTCCAGCTCGCCACGACATCGGCGATGTCGTCATCGGTCACCATCTCTCGAAGGACGCCACCGTCCTCGCCCTGGATGTCGGCCAGCTTCTGCGACTTTTGATCGATGATGTTCTTGAGCTCTGGGATGTCACCGAACTTCAGCTTACTCGCGCCCTCGTAGTCGCCCTGTCGCTCCGCAATATCGAGCTGGTGGGCGGCTTCTTCGAGGCGTTCCTTGGCCTCGCGAATGGCGTCGATGGCCTCCTTCTCGCTCATCCACTTAGCGCGCATCTCGTTTGCTTCTTCCTCAAGCTGTGCGACCTCCTCTCGCATGAGCTCTGCACGCTCTATGGCGGCCTTGTCAGTCTCCCGAGCCAGCGCCTGGAGCTCAATCTTCATCCCGCGTATGTTCCGCTCGATCTTATCGATGGGCTGGGGCAAGCTCTCAATCTCCATGCGGAGGCGGCTTGCGGCTTCATCGATGAGGTCGATGGCCTTATCGGGAAGCTGGCGGTCCGAGATGTAGCGATCCGAGAGCGTGGCCGCGGCAAGGATGGCATCATCGAGAATCTTGATGCCGTGGTGAACCTCGTACTTCTCCTTGATGCCTCGCAGGATTCGAATCGTGTCATCAACGGTTGGCTCTTCCACCAAGACCGGCTGGAAGCGTCGCTCCATGGCCTTGTCTTTCTCGATGTGCTTGCGGTACTCGTCGAGCGTCGTCGCGCCGATGCACCGCAGTTCGCCCCGGGCCAGGGCGGGCTTGAGCATGTTGCCCGCATCCATCGAGCCCTCGGACTTACCGGCACCCATCAGCGTATGGAGCTCGTCAATGAAGAGAATGATCTCGCCCTTGGTGGACTCGATCTCCGTGAGCAGCGCCTTGAGTCTCTCCTCGAACTCGCCGCGGAACTTTGCACCTGCGACGAGCGCGGCGAGGTCAAGGGAGAGCACCTTCTTGTCTTGGAGGCTCTCGGGAACGTCTCCCATCGCGATCCGCTGGGCGATGCCCTCCACGATGGCGGTCTTGCCGACGCCTGGCTCGCCGATGAGGACGGGATTGTTCTTGGTTCTTCGGCTCAGGACCTGAAGCGTGCGTCGAATCTCGTCATCGCGACCGATGACCGGGTCGATCTTGCCGTCACGGGCATCCTTCGTGAGGTCTCGGGTGTATTTATCGAGAGACTCGTAGTTGGACTCGGCGTCCTCACCGGAGACGGACTGGCCACCGCGGAGGATCTGCAGCGCCTCTTGGAGGCGATCCGGTGTGAGCCCGTGGTCGCGCAAGAGTTGACGGGGCTTGTCATCGACGCGGTTGATGGCCAGGAACAGCACCTCGGTCGCGATGTGTGAGTCGCCCAGCGCCTTGGCAATGTCGTCCGCCTCGGAGAACACGGTCTGGAGCTGACTGGAGACACGGGCTTGGGCACCGCCCGATACCTTCGGCAGGTCGTCGACGAGCTTGGCGGCCTCACGGCTGAGAGCGGCGACATCCGCCTCGATGTGCTGGAGGAGGGAAGCCACAACACCTTGATCTTGGGTCAGCAGCACCAAGAGCAGGTGCTGAGGACGAATCTCGGGGTTGCCTTGCTTGCCGGCGAGGTTTTGTGCGTCGGCGATCGCCTCTCGGGCCTTCACTGTGAAACGGTCGTATCTCATGATGCTCCATAGGGTGGGCAGAGGGCGTTGCGCCGCTGGCGCACACCCTCGGGTGCCCAAGTGTATTCACCAGCCTACCGCGGTCGAGAGAAACAACCAGAGATAGGGCTTCCGCGTATCGGTTCTTTGCGCTACGGTTCCACCCATGATTTGTGCATTGGTCTTCGTCCTTGGATGTCAATCTGTGGTGGGCTCAGCGCCCGAGGGGGAGGCTCAGGCCGTCGTCGCCGCTAAGGGGACGCTGAGAAGCTGCCTTCGCGTCGCAGGCGGGCTGAAGAAGACGGCCGGGGGAGCGGCGGCATCGGCGCATGTGCAGGGCTGCTACGAGCAGCACTTTGCGCCGATGAAGGCCATGATTCGAGAACAAAACAGCAAAGCAGCCCTCTCGCTGGAGTATGGCTTTGGGTTGTTGGCTCACGCGATGTCCAACAAGCGCGCGGATGCCGATGCTCATGCGGCTCAGCTGGCCGACCGGGTCGATGCGGTCCTAGCGTCTCTACAGCTCGAGGCCCCCCCAGCGCCCCAGAGTCCCGTTGAAGGCGACGACCGTGGTGGTGCAGATTCCCGGTGACGGGACGACATCCGTCACAGCCTGGGGGGGGCTGTGGGTCACGGCTAGCCCCGAGGGGGCGAGAGGACCGGAAGAAAGGCTTGCCTTGACTCCACATATCGTCCGCGCGACCGCGCTCGGTGTGATACGGTGTGCACGGTAAAAGGAGGCGGCTGATGCGGTGGGTTCCCTTCATCATTTTGGCAGCATGTGGTGGTGATGGCGTGAAAGACGACGGACCGGGCATGACGGGTCCGTCCGACGACACGGGCGGCGGCGACGCCTTCTTTGCAGACGAGGACCGCGACGGTGTCGTGGCGGGTGAGGACTGCAACGACAATGACTGGCAGGTGTACCCCGGCGCTCCCGAGATTTGTGATGCGAAGGACAACAACTGCGACGGTGTGATTGATGAAGGGTTTGATGACGACGGTGATGGCGCCTTCGATCAGGCCCAATGCGCACACGGCAACGACTGCGATGAGACGGACCCGACCATCCCGACCAGCGAGACGCCCTACGACGGCATCGACCAGGACTGCGATGGCTCGGACATGACGGATGTCGATCGGGACGGCTTTGACGCTCGGACGGGTGGCGGCAACGACTGCGATGACTTTGACGACTCCATCTACCCGGGCGCACCCGAGGTGGCTCGGGATGGCATCGACCAAGACTGTAATGGGCTGGATCTCATCGATGGTGACGGCGATGGCTTTGACGCCATCGAAGAGGGCGGCCTGGACTGCAACGATGAGGATGCGGCCATCAACCCCGACGCGCTGGACTGGTACGGGGACGATGAGGACAGTAACTGCGATGGCGTCGACGGCGGCCTCTTTTCGGCGGCGATGGCCCACGTGGTCATCAGCGGAACGGAGGGCGAGTACGAGCTGGCCGGACACGACATTGCCGTCTGTGACTTGGACGCCGATGGCTTGATGGATGTGGTCATCACGGCCCCCTACGCCGGTGACTTTAACGGTGCAGTGGGTGTCTTCTATGGGCGAAACGTGGACGATTGGGGCCAGATGTCTCTAGACCAAGCGGGGACCTACCTGCTGGCTTCGGGCACAGCGTGGGGCTTTGGTGCGGCGTGCTCGGATGTCAACGGTGACGGCAATGACGACTTGATCATCGGTCAGGGCGAGCTTCAGTTTGGTCCCTTCGTTTCGGACTACACGGTCAACATCATCTATGGGGTGGGCGGAATGTTGCCCCGCGAGATCGATGACGCGGATGCAGACGCGATGCTCACGGTGGACCTCGGAGCGCCCGGCGGCGTCGGAGAGGTCCAGGCTGGGCTGCTGGCTGCGACCGATCTGTCGGATGATGGACGAGCGGAGATCATCATTGACCAAAACGTCGGCAACACCAGCGCGGGCGCTTCAGAGCTCTGGGTCATTCCAGGCGATGACTTCTCGGGTGCTTCTGACCTGAGCGCTCTTCCGATGGCGACGATTGCCGATCCCCAAGGCGACACTGTCGGCGCCTTGGTCGCGGGCGGAGACCTCTTTGCGGTGGGTCAGCCTCGCTACCGTCCGGGCATGCCGCTCGACGCCACAACACCCGACCTGTACCCACAGTCCGGCAAGGTGGCCGTGCTCGGTCTGCTCGCCGGCGACCGAGACTCGGTCAGCGACGCGGCCCGAGTAGAGTTCTCGCTCGATGGCGACGGCGCGCTTGGCGCCGCGGTGAGCCTTGGTGACTTTGACTCGGATGATGCCCTCGACATCGCCATGGGTGCGCCGGATGTGGGCGCCAGCGGTGCTGTCTACTTGGTCTCGGATGTGAGCAGCGTCATTGCCTCGGGCGGCGCTTCTACCGTCTCGATGGGGGCGGTCGACGCCGAGGCCGAAGCGTCCAAGACCCTTGTGGGTTCAGCCGGTGTTGTCGGCGGCGGCATCAGCCTTGGTGGCGACGTAGACGGAGATGGAGTCCCCGACTTCCTCGTCCAAGAGTCGGGAGTCGAAGGGGTCGGTGCTGTCTGGCTGATCTCAGGCGCCCGCCTCGAAGAAGCCAGCGGTTCGGTGACGCCGGAAGACGTCGCGCTGATGGGCGTGCGGGCACAGTACCCCGTTGAGCGTCTGGGCGACACGATGAGGATGGCGGACATTGACGGAGACGGCCTGGATGACCTCATCATCGGGGCCAGTCATCATCCCAGCGCAGCCAGCGTGGGCCTCGCGCTCTCCGGCCGAGTCAGCATTTTCCTCAGTTCACGCTACTGACGAACGGCTCAGTCCCCTTCCGGCCCGACCTCCTCATCAAGGACGCTACGGGTGCGCTTGTAGAGAAACTGGGCCTGCTGTGGGTTGTCTCCGATGCAGACGACACCGAGCTTTCCGAACTCCGATAGGGCACCCATCAGGTGAAACACCACGCCTCGCTCGGTGTTCGCGTGGAAGTGGAGGTCATGGTAGACGGAGATGTCGATCAGATCATCCGGCGAGAGGCCTTTGTAGCGATCGGACTGCAAGGTATCGGAGGCGTAGTAGTACTTCGGCTTCGCGTTCTGGGCGTAGAACTCCCCGGTCAGCATGTCGTAGTTGCCGTCCGTCAAGAACCTCAACGTCAGGAAGGGGTGGGTGGTTCCGCCCTTGCGAAGGTTGACCTCGATGGCGTAGTGATCCCACCCTCCATCCGCTCGCGGAACGGATACAAAGTCGGTTGCAAAGCGACCCAAGACACCCTTGCTGGCGAGGACCTCTGCGACGCGCATCCCGGCGTCCTGAATCTCGAGCCTGTAGGCATCGTCGGCAGGAAAGGTACAGCCCAGGAAGACTTGTCCTGACGGGCCTCCCAGAACCTGGTCATGGGTGGAGATGGCCTGGGCACCTCCGATCGCGTTGACCCGACACTGACATGACGGAGAGCGTTTGTTCTCACCTTCGACGAAGGCCTCAACAATGCCGCCCATATCGGCGTACTTCTCAGCAAACGATTCCCAGGTTTCGTCCTTGGCCTCAAACCGAAGATCGGGCAGATTCTGACGAATCTGGTGCTCTAAGTCGGAGGCCGAAGCGGCATCAATCCCGTCAAAATAGAACAGCGCGTTGCCCTCGCCGGAGAAGCCGTCATTGAGCTTCACGACGGCTCGGCGCATCAACGGGTCTCGCCCCTTGAGGGTCGCGAGCGCTTCGACAATCTCATCCTCCGAGTGGAGGCGCTCGAAGCCATCTGGAAAGAGGATTCCGGCCTCGCGAAAGGTCTCCCGGCAGCCGGACTTGGTGCCGAGGTCGAGCAGGGCGGGATCGTTCGCGTAGAGCGGTATGCCGAGCTGGACGGCCAGCGTGCGCTCTAGGCTCGACGAGTTGAAGCACACCATGTGGGCAGTATCGTGCTGAGCGATGACCCGGCGGATCTGCCGCATCAGACGCGGACGGGCCAAGAGCTTTCCGGACAAGGGCTCACTCGAAGCATCGGAGCAGTCCATGAGCATGAGGCGCTTGCGTGCGTGGCTGGTGGGCACGCCCGAGAGCAGGTGAAGATAGTAGTCGACCACTGTGGGGTGTATGGCTTGGGAGGTCAAGAACAGCACGCGCGTTCTTGGGCGGCGCAGCAACATCAAGAAGAAGAGAAGCCGCTCCTCATAGTGATAAGCCCCCGAGATCTTCGCCAACTCGCGGGGATCCATCGATAGGCTCGGGACCACGACCACCAGGTGCTCGCTGCGGAGATTGTGTGACACCCGCTCGTACATGGCGGGAAGCTGCGCCTGTAGGTCCGCGAAGGCGGCAAGCTCTTCGGGTGATCCTGGGAGAATGGGTTGCACGTGCTAAGGCTACACCGAGGATGCCTCGCATCTCAACGGATAGAAGCGGAGTGGAGGACGGCTCATGAAACCAAGAACGTTGATCGAGCTGGGTGGCGACGACGGCGTGGCGCGCGTCGTGGTTGGTGGTCCTCAAGTGGTCCTCATCGCGGGTCCGTGCGTTATCGAATCGGAGGCGCAGGTCCTCGAGACCGCGCGCGCGCTCAAGACCCTGAGCGCCAGTGCGGGGCTGCCCTTCATCTTCAAGGCAAGCTTCGACAAGGCCAATCGAACGGCACTCCATGCGCACCGGGGCCCCGGTCTTTTTGCGGGCCTTCAGGTTCTCTCGAAGGTTCGGTCTGACCTTGGCGTTCCGGTCACGACGGACATCCATACGGTTGAGCAGGCAGAGGCTGTGGCCGGTGTGGTGGACCTCATCCAGATCCCGGCCTTTCTTTGTCGCCAGACGGACCTGCTCTTGGCGGCCGGCAGAACGGGCCGTCCGGTAAACATCAAGAAGGGTCAGTTTGTGGCGCCGAGCGACATGCGGTTCGCCGCAGAGAAGGTGTCGTCGACCGGCGGCGCAGGCGTCATGCTGACGGAGCGGGGAACCACCTTTGGTCACAACGACCTGGTTGTGGACTTCAGGGGCCTTGTCGAGATGGCCTCGCTCGGGGTGCCCGTCTGTTTTGATGCGACACACAGCTGCCAGAAGCCCGGGGCGTCCGCGCAGGGTACGGGCGGTGTTCGAGCGATGGCCCCTGTTCTCGCGCGTGCGGCTGTGGCGGTAGGTGTGGACGCCGTGTTCTTCGAGGTTCACCCGGATCCGGAGCGTGCACTCTCCGACGCGGCGACACAGCAGCGCATCGCAGACATGGGTGCAATCCTCTCGGACCTCGCGGCGCTCGATGCGGTTAGTCGCCGTCACTCCGGCGCTTCATGAATCGCTGAATGCTGCGCCGATCGATTCCCGCCGCTCTCGCGGCCTGCGAGATGTTCCCACCGTGGGCCTCGAGCAGCGCGCTGAAGTACGCGTCGTCGAAGGCGGCGAGGTGGGCGCGTTTAGCGGCTCGGTAGGGGATGGTTGGGTCCACCTTCGGTCGGCCGAGTGGTGGCTCTTTGTTTTGGGTGACGGTGCGCAGTCCGGGTGGTAGGTCCTCCACCCGGATCACCGATGAGGGTGTCAATGACGCCAGATATCGCGCGCAATTGACCAGCTGTCGGACGTTTCCTGGCCAGTCTTGGGCCAACAAGACTTGGGTAGCGCGGGGGCTCAGGCGCCCGACATCTCGTCCTTGCTCCATGCAAAAGAGGCGAAGGTAGTGCTCGAGGAGCAGCGGGATGTCGGCTGTGCGATCGCGCAGCGGGGGAATGTGTATGTGCAGTCCGTTGAGGCGATGGAAGAGGTCCACTCTGAACGCACCAGCTTCCATCGCCGGGCCGAGGTCCATGTTGGTCGCCGCGACGATGCGAAGGTTCACGGAAAGCGGCGCTGTACCTCCGACCTTCCGGAACGACCCGTCCTGAAGGAGGCGGAGAAGCTTGGCTTGGACGGGGGCGGGCAGCTCACCGATCTCGTCCAGAAAGAGCGTACCTCCGTCGGCCTGTTGGGCGAGGCCCGAGGTTGTGGTCGCGGCACCCGTGAAGGCTCCCTTGATGTGACCGAAGAGCTCGGACTCCATTAGCGTGGGTGCGATGGCCGCACAGTCCACCACCACCAGTGGCGCATCTCGGCGCTCGCTGGCGAGGTGCAGGGACCTCGCCACGACCTCCTTACCCGTGCCGTTCTCACCCGTGATCAGCACTGGAAGAGAGGTAGGACCTGCCCGGCTGATGAGTTCACTCACGCGCTTGATTGGCGCAGATACCCCGAGAAGCGGAGTGTAGGGCCGCGACGCCATGGCGCTCACCGCCGAGCCGAGAGCTGTCGCCAGTCCGTGATCTTTGTAGGGAGGCATCCCGCCTGGCGAAGCTGAGGTGGACGCATCACATAGACCCAGGCCTGCTCTTGCCCTCGTGCGCTTTGAGCGGTGACGACAACCCGATCGTAGAGACCTTCGCTGGTCCCCTCAACCAGATCGAGGGCGCGCAAGATTCCCTCGTCGTTCAGCTCGAGCAGTTCCCCCTGAATGGGCTGTCCGTCTTCACTTAGTTCGAGTGCAGGGTACCCGGCGGGGACCCTCCAGAGGCGTCCTCGAACAGTGGCCGAGCGCCGGGGGAGGTGGGCGACCAAGCCCCCTCGCTCCTCGCCACTCAACAGGGTGCCAT
>CAZKOI010000142.1:0-8323 GCA_964554315.1 uncultured Enterobacterales bacterium
GGGCTGGAGTGGCTTGTTTATGGACCACGACAATGATGGAACCTTAGACATCTTTACCACTCAAGGCGACTGGTGGGACAGCCCTACCGAGCGCGAACCCTCTCCCGCTACGCTGCTGCGGTTCAATGGCACCACCTTCGAGGATGTCGGACGAGAGACAGGCCTCTTCGATGAGGGCTCGTTTCGCGGCGCTGTCGCTCGCGACTTCAACCATGACGGAATCCTGGACGTCCTCGTGTCGTCGGTGTTCGGTGCCCCTCGGCTGTTTCTGTCGCAGGGATGCACCGAGATGGCCTGGCTGAGCGTCATTGCACCCAATTCCGCGAGGGTGCGCATCGTCGCCGGTGACCGGACGTGGACTTCTTGGTCGAAGGCGAGCTCCGGCTTCGGGGCTCACGCAATGCCCGTCGCTCACTTCGGGCTCGGCGAGATCGACGCGGTGGATAGGCTGGAGTGGGTCCAGCCCGGGGGTGAGGTGCTCGTCATCGACGGTCCCTTTGAGCCCCGACGATGGGTCGATCTCACCCCTGCCTCTAGGTGAGCGCTTTGTGTTTACCTCGACCCACTCCTGACCTATGGTGTGGACATGCTGAATCGACGTGAATTCGCGCTCCTTGGGGCCGGCCTCGCCACACCGAGACGCGTGCTCGGCCGAGGACGCTCGAAGACCGCTAGCGCAACCGACCGAAACTTCTTGTTCATCTTCAACGACGGGGGGTGGGACACCGGCTACGCCTTTACGGACTTCAACCAGGTCACGGGTGCTGGGGTGGAGGATGGCGCAGAGGGAGCACTCGCCAACGGAATTCACTTTGTCGACCATCCTGACCGCCCGTCGGTGCGGGAGTTCTTCGAGACCTACGGGCCACAGACAGCCCTCATCAACGGCATCGAGGTGCGCTCCGTCACTCATGAGCGCTGCAGAGAGCTCATGCTCACAGGTCAGGGCGCCCTGAAGGACGACTGGTCGGTCGTCCTCGCCGGGCGCTCTACACGCGATCTCTTGCTCCCTCATGTGGTGATCGACGGGCCGGCATTCTCGAGCCGATTCACGAGCGATGTCGTGCGCGTGGGCGACGCCAGCCAGCTTCCTGCGCTGCTCAGCGGCGAAGCCTTCATGGATGCCGACCGGCTCATCACTCCGCTCGCAGCGCATGCGGAGTCGGCCGCCGATGCCTTTGTCGCCCAGCGAGCCCGTCAGCGAGCCGATGACCTCGGCGATGCCTACGCCGAGGCCTTGGAGCGGATTGAAGAGATGAGGGACTGGAGCAGCCTCGATCTGAGCCTCTCATTTCCCGGCTGTGAGCGCGACCTCATCGCCGATGCCAACCTAGCGTTCTCCCTCTTTGAGGCGGGCATCACCCGAACCGCGATGCTGCGCTACAAGGGCTGGTGCGCCGAGGGCTGGGACACCCACCAAGGCCTCGAGAAGCAAGGTCAAAACTTCGGCGATCTGTTTTCGTATCTGTCGGGCATCATGTCCGCATTGAGTGTCCGCACCAGCGCCAGCGGCGGGCCGCTTGCGGATGAGGTGACCATCATCGTCTTCAGTGAGATGGGACGAGAGCCGCGCCTCAACTCGTGGGGGGGGCGGGACCACTGGACCTTCACCTCGACTCTTCTTGTGGGATCGGGCATTCAAGGTGGCCAGACCATCGGCGCGCTCGATGCTTACGGGCAGGGCCAAGCGATAGACCTAGGTACCGGAGCCATCCGCTCTACCGGTACGGCACTCCTTCCCGAGCACCTCGGCGCCACGTTGCTGACCTTGGGTGACGTCGATCCGGAGGAGTTCATCGGGGACGCACAGGCGATCTCTGCGGTGATTGCATGAGGTTGAGCCTACTGACCTTGCTCTTGGGCTGCGGAGATGGCGATGCCGTAGACGAGATAGACTCCGGTGAGCCAGCCGTATCGGACTGCCGAGCGGACTGGGATTCTTGGGCGAGCGGCTTCTTCACCACCTATTGCCGCGCCTGCCATGCCGAGTCTAGTCCCGAGCGCTTCGAGGCTCCCCTGAGCGTCAACCTCGACTCGATCGACGACGCTCGCTTCTGGTCAGACCGAATCCGGCAGCGCGTGCTGATCGACCAGACGATGCCGGTGGGTGGCGGCGTTCCTTCGCCTGAGCTCGATCGACTCGAGGCTTGGCTTGACTGCCTGGAGGTCAGCCCATGATGTGGTGGTTGCTCGCCTGCACCGGGTCCTCTCCAGAGCCCGGGCACCACTCCCGACGCTTGGTCGATACCGGCGTTCCTGGTCTGCCGGAGATCACCCAGACCGAGGTCCAGCCCAGCATGACCCCTTCCGAGGTCGTCGCGGCCATCGAGACGGCACTGCAGACGCCGCCTGAGCCCGGCGAGGTCACCGATGCCTACATCGATCTTATGGCGCAAGGGGATCCCTTTTTTCCCGGCGACCCCGAGAACATCATGGACCAGTGGATCTACGGCTGCGATGCCATCACCGGCTATAGCTACGCCGGAGTCACCGACTGGTTCAGCGGCGCATATGAAGGCCTCGGTGAGATGGTCGGCCTCGCCGGGGACTTCTGGATCGACACCCCTGACGGCACACAGCTTGAGGCCGGCGGTCACGCCGTCACTGTGACGGCCCCCGGCTTGTGGGTCGGGGAGATGGCTGGCAGTTGGCGATGGACAGGCGGATCCGACTGGCTGGTGCATGGCTATAGCGGCAACCTTACCCAGCAGGTGATTGCAGGAAGCCACATCAGCTTCTCAGGGTCAGCCGACATCAGCGGCACCCACATCACCGGCCACGACCTGGTGCTGCCCGACGCCTGCCCCGGAATGGCGCGAGGAGGCCTTTCACTTCGAGATCCCGGAGGCGGCTGGTATCGGCTTCAGTTCGAGGACTGCACTCGCTGCGCGCTTCTTCACTTCGAGGAAACAGCAATGGACGAGGTGTGCATCGACTTTAGCGGCTACATTGCCACGATGGTGGGGCGCCTGTGAGGCTCTTCGTCTGGCTGTTGGGGTGCACGTCGCCGGCGGAGTACGGACAGGAGACGGAGCCGCCGGCTGCCCAGGCCAGTCCCGAGGCAATCCCCGCGCTGGTGAGCGCCGATCCGGCCCGCTGGCTGCGGAGGGTCAGCATGGACCTGCGAGGCATTCCGCCGACCGACGCCGAGCTGGCAGAGCTCCAGGCCGATCCCAATGCGTGGGGAACCCTTCGAGACCGGTTCCT
This sequence comes from uncultured Enterobacterales bacterium, assembly GCA_964554315.1. Lineage (GTDB taxonomy): Bacteria > Myxococcota_A > UBA796 > UBA796 > UBA796 > UBA796. Next base: position 3,208 of record CAZKOI010000142.1, read on the forward strand.
CGATGACGACCGATTCGCCGAGCGACTGGTTCACATCTTCGCGGAGCGCTGGCACACACGGGTGGATGTCTTTGACATTGAAGTTTTCGACTATGGCCTTCCCGCGAGTCAAGAGTACGCCTTCGAGCGGGCCGTCGGAGAGGAACCCCTCCGCCTGATGAGCCGGGTGGTCACGGAGGATCTGCCCTGGACCGACGTCGTGCTTGCGGACTGGACCATGGCCGAGCCCATCCTGGCCTCGGTCTGGCCGCTTGACTTCCCTGAGGGTCGAAGTGGCTGGCAGGTGGCTCGGTACAACGACGGGCGCCCTGCGGTCGGCGTGCTCGCAACCAACGGCCTGTGGTGGCGCTACAACACCAACGAATCAAACATGAACCGACGACGAGCCGCTGCAATCTCGCGGCTCTTGCTCTGCGAAGACTACCTGGTGCGACCCGTCGCATTCTCCGAGGCCGACACCACCTCTGAGGCCACCGCCGATGCTGTGCACAGCGACCCCTACTGTGTGGCCTGCCACGCCTCACTCGATCCCGTCGCCGCTTCACTGTTTGGCTTCTGGTGGCTCAGCCTCTACTCCGAGATTGAGGAGACGACATACCATCCGGAGCGCGAGTCGCTGTGGGAGCAGTCCCTGGGGGTCGAGCCCGCATGGTACGGCACACCCATCAGCGGGCTCCCCGATCTCGGGGTGTCTATTGCACGAGACTCTCGCTTCTACACCTGTGCGGTGGAGACCTTCACAGAGCCCCTGTGGAGGCGAACGGCCACGCCCGACGATGCCTCCCTCCTGGAGCAGCTCCGTCGACGCTTTCTGCGGAACGACCTGCAAGCAAAGGACCTCATCGGCGCCATCACGGAGACGACGCCTTACCAAGATCCCGCACCTCGGATGGTCTCACACGACCAGTTTATTACCACCCTCCACGCCCTCACAGGCTTTCGCTGGACCTTCGAGGGCTTCGACCAGCTCGACTCGGATCTTCCTCGAGGACACCGGCTCCTCCTGGGTGGTGTCGATGGAGACGCCATTCGCACACCTCAGCGAACACCGGGGTTCACGTGGGCATTGGTGGTCAAGCGAGCCGCCGAGGCCGCCGCCGACGCCGTGGTACAGCGCGAGTTGGTCGAGGGCGATGAGCGCGTGTTCTTCACCGAGATCAGCGAGACCACCCAGCCTGGCGACGACGCCTTCAACGCTGAGCTCAAGTCGCTTCACCTCCGCCTGTACAGTCAGCCGGCAGACGCGGAGTGGCTGACCGATATCGAGGCGCTCTGGGAGGAGGTCTACACCGAGGGCACTGCCGTCGAAGCCTGGCAAGCGGTCGTGTCGGTGATGCTTCGTGATCCCTTGCTTCTTAGCTACTGAAGTCAGTACCCAAACCGCGCCATGTCTTGGGCGTAGTGCAACTCGATGCGAGACTTGAGGGTAGGGCTGACGTGATCACGCCACGACCCGTCGTGGGAGAGGCCGATGTGGCCGAGCGATGACGTACGAAACGAGGGAACCCTGTCGGCGAGCCGAGCGATGTCCGTCGCGATGGACTCCTGACGCACCAAGGAGAGGTCCACCTCGTCATCGGTGGCCGGCAGCCAGTCCGACTGGGCCCAGGTGTGAATCCGTTGCTGATGGGTGAGCCGCTCTCCACCGCTGAAGACCTCATCACAGAATCGCTCGAAGTCACCGCTGCATAGCGAGGCCTCGATGCGATTCTTGGCGACCTGAAACGAGAAGGCGCTGAACAGCCTCGCCACAGGATGCCGAACCGAGGCAACCCAGTGGAAGGCCGCCAACTGGTCTCCGAACACGTGCTTCAGATCGTGAAATCCCGTGTGCCATCCAAAGGCACCCGACCGGTTGAAGAACCAATTGCCGTTGAGGACGGGCAGTTGCTCACCGACCTGGTCAAGGGTCATGAAGTATCGGACCTGTGCGGCAACGCCGGGTTTCATGTGGCTAAACTGCTCGACTCCGTACTGATCCCAAAACATCCGAGCAATGGTAGTGCTGGCTGCTTTGGGGACCTTGATAAAGGCGACCTTCTCTGGAATCACAATCATCGCGACCTCCGCGCGTGCACGAGGCACCAGCGGACGCAGAGCGCAGTTCTTGAGCTTTTGTCGCCGGTGCGACAGCATTTGTTCGTGAGCAAAGTATCCAATCGGATACCCCTTCAGTGGAGGTGATCTCGTGACCGGAGTGGTGGGACATCTAGAACTGACGTGGGTCTGTGTTGCAGCCCTGTTCGGCCTCTTGGTGATGGAGCGACTGCAGAACGAGGTCGGCCGTCGTGTGCTCAAGTCGGTGGCATCCCTGGCCTTCGTGGGCACGGCCGTGAGCCAAGGCCTGCCGGAGGAACACCACGCTTGGTTCATACTGGTGGGACTTGCCCTCTCGGTGGTGGGCGACGTCTGCCTGCTCACCACGCAACACGGCCGAGCCTTCACCACGGGTATCGGAGCGTTCTTCCTGGCTCACCTTGCCTACATCGGCGCCTTTGTCTTGCGGGGCCTGGACTGGACAGTCGCGGCAGGGGCCTGCCTGCTCATGGTGCCGCTCGCGCGAAAGACCTATCGCTGGCTCAGCACTAGCCTTCCCGAGGGACTGCATCGGCCCGTTCAGGCCTACCTGGCGGTGATCAGCTTGATGGTTGCGAGTGCAGCGGCTGCGTGGGGTGGGAATCACTCGATGACATGGGCCCTACCGACCGCACTGCTCTTTCTCATCTCCGATGTCGGCGTCGCCATGCACCGATTCAAGGCGCCACACTTCTCAATCAAGGCATGGGCGCTTCCGACGTATTACGCGGCGCAGATCTCGTTCGCTCTTGAGGTGGCAACCAACCGCTGAGGCTACGATTCAGGGTCTGCATCGAGTGACGAAGCGGCGGTGTCGGTCGCCGCGCAGGTGTAGGTCTCTGCACAGGCATCGGGCTCCCCGTACATCAGCCACACCTCGCAGCTTAGGCGCTCAGTCTGGACGAGGCAGTCTTCCGCGGCCTCGAGATCAAACCGACAATCGCTGCTTTCGTTGAGCCTACCGAGCCGTTCACCCACGCCCTGCTCGCATACGGAGCCGTCGCCAAAGCCCGCTTCCAGCGCACCCGGTGCACAAGTGTCGAGTTTGTCGCACACCATGGTCGCATACGCGTCGTTGAAGCTGGCCCCATCGGAGCACGCGGCGAGGAGGAGGGTGGGGAGCAGGGCGTGGGTGATAATTCGAGTCATGGTCGTCTCCGCGGGTAGACTTACGTGCTGCCAGCCCAACCCTTCAATTTCATCACCCTCATGCTTCGTACCCCCGCACCCATCACAGCGAGAGAGCGAACCGTCGCCGAGGTTCTGCTTCATGCTGCGCCGGCTGGGGGAGGCACATTGCTCGTGGTGGACGACTATACCGGACTCGTCGAGCCAGGACTTCAGGCCCTGGGCTGGTCCACCGTGGGCTGGCGGCGAGTGGCAAGTCCCCTCGGACCTGCCGAACCGTGGCCTCAAGTACCCGCCATCGACGCCGCATGCATACGACTCACCAAGGACAAGCAAGCCTTTGAGATGATCCTGCACGCCGTCGGTGAGCGGCTAAAGCCTGGCGGTCGCGTGTGGGTTTATGGCGGAAATGACGAAGGCATCAAGAGTACCCCGAGGCGGTTGAGCGGGATCTTTGAGACCATTGATACGGCTGCTACCCTCCGTCACTGTCGTGTCATTTCGGGCACCCGACCCGCGCACCTCCCTCCTCTTCGAGGCCGCCTTGAGGATTGGGCTTTCGAGGAAGAGCTGCCGCTTCCAACGGGCCCTGTCCTCCAACGAGCGTACCCGGGGGTCTTCGCTAAAGGACGGCTTGACCCGGGCACACGTCTCCTTTTGGAGACCCTGCAGCCACTCAACCTGACGGGGCAGGTGCTCGACTTTGCAGCAGGCTCCGGGGTCATCGCGAGAGCGCTCCTGAAGGCCTGGCCAGGCTCACGCTTGACCCTGATTGAGGCCGATGCTGTCGCCGTAGAGGCGTCGCGCTTCAACGTGCCCGAGGCCGAGGTCATCCTCGGTGATTCGCTCGATGTGCTACCGACCGACACATCGTTTGACTGCATTGTCGCGAACCCGCCTTACCATGACGGAAAGGAGCGAAGCAGCCAGGTCATCGAGGCGCTCATTCAGCGCTCCCCGTCATACCTCAGATCGGGCGGTTCTCTCTGGATGGTGGTCCAGCACCAACTTCAGGCCGAAGCGCTTCTGAAGGCCAATTTCATGACCGTCGAGAATGTGACAGCCGACCGTCGCTACAAAGTATGGCGAGCCACCGAGCCAAGGTGCTAAGCCTCCTCAGTACCCTTTCACCTCCTCGCACTGGATGACCTCATGCTGAAGACCGCCCTCCTCCCGCTCGCCCTCCTCACCTCCTCCGCTGCGTCGGCGGACGTCGAAATTGGTGCCCACTCCGGCATCAATATGATCAAGTATGAGGGCTCCGAGAACACCCATACGGGACTCGGTAAGGGGCTGCGCGTCGGCTACGGCGTGGCCCTTGGCCTGGTTCCAGAGGTGAACATCTCGGCCCTGGCTGGTCGGTATGCAAGCACAGAAGGGACCTTGAACATTACCCAGCTTCAGACCGGTCTCGGCGCTCGCTTCTACCTCGGAAACTTCTTCCTCAGGCCCTTCGCAAGCAGCCACCTCACCTACGCCCCAGAGGCCAAGGGAACATTCTCCGTCGGCGGCCAGGATTCACCCGAGGCGTCGCTCCCTGGGACGGGTGGGATCGGCATCGATTTTGGGGGTGGGCTCCAGCTCAAGATCCTGGACCTCATCTATGGTGAGGCCTTCGGATCGTACGCACGGGAATTCGGCGATGCGAAAATGAGCACCATCTATGCGGGGCTGGGTGTAGGGCTGAAGCTCTAGAGGGCCGGCTTGCAAACCGGTCCCAGCCCGCTATTCTACGCAGGCCCCTTCCACCGAAAACCGCACCGGAGAAATGATGCTTCGACCATTCGTGATTGCTGCAGCCCTTGTCGCAGGAGGTACCGCTAACGCCGACCGCCCCGAGGCCGGACTCCTCGCAGGAGCCACTCACTTCTCGGCCAACGGCTACGGTACCGGGGGCTGGGCCGTGGCTCTT
>CAZKOI010000143.1:0-8229 GCA_964554315.1 uncultured Enterobacterales bacterium
ATGCCGACGCCGACGCCGATGCCGACGCCGATGTTCCGCTCGACGGCTTCGGAGACATCTCCGGATCATGTGGGGATGTCTCCTTCCCGAGCAGTCGGGGTGGCTTCTACCGAAACGCCATCGACTTCGGCGCCAGCGACTTCGATGAGACACTGATCAGCAGCGGAGGCCAGGAACTCTTGGAGGAAGGCACCCTTGGCGGCAGCTCGGTGTACTCCGAGATCACGGCCTTCGAGGTGCTCCATCGCTGCGAGATCGCCTTCTTGATCAAGTCTGAGACTGAGATTGTCTACATCGATGACGGCGGAAAGAAGACCGACATGCTCGTCGAGATCGACGGCGAGGATGTCGGCGTGAGCGTGACGCGAGCCTTTCACTGGCCGCCGGAGGATCCCTACACGGAGGCCGAGGCGTACGACCTGTTGAGCGACAAGCTCAGCGACGTCATGGTGAGCGCCTCAAATGCGGACCCCAGCAACGCATGGGACTACGCCATCCTGCACGTCATCGCCTACGACGGTACCTACGCGGACCAGGTCGAGGCGGCCTACGCCACCCTCCCGGATGGACTGAAGAATGACACCGCGGTGGTCCTCACCGTCACCGATGGTAACGACGACTTCGTCTACTGAGCAATCAATCGAGCGTAGCCGATGTGGCCGGGCTGGGTCTGGGCGGCCTTCAGCGTCCACTGTGCCGCCTGCTCCGTCTCCCCCCTGGCTGCAAGCACCTCGGCCATCGCCACCTTCGCGCCCGCGCTGCCCGGGTTCATCGCGACGGCCTTCTCGGCGGCAGCAAGGGCGGCATCCGAGCCCGGCTCCCACTGATTGAGCCAGCGGGCGTAGTTCGCTTGGCGGCTGTTGGTCTGCTTGGCCTGCTGCACGCTGCGCTCAAAGTGCTTCGCTGAACCGCGCTTCGTCTTCTGCTTGAGGGATACATCGACCGAGCCCGAGACAGCGTACGCGAGCGCGAGACGGGGCCCATCAGCGTCGGGGTACTGGGCAATGAGCGCGTTGAGCGCACTCCGACGCGCATCGTCTCCCTTGGCCTTCGCCAGGGCATCCGACCACACCAAGAGTCCCTGTGCATCGTCGAGGAGGGCATTGGCGCGCTGCATGAGCTTATCAGCGGAGTCCCAGTCTCCCTTCTCCGCGTAGACCACGCCGAGCGCCAGTCGAGCATGGGCGTTGGTACCCGGGAACTTCAGAGCCTGCCGCAGCGGCTCGATGGCGTGATCAAACTCGCCCTGTACGATGAGGGCGTTCCCGGTCACCACAGCCAGTGAGCGGTCCAGGTCGAGGTGGTCTCGGTAGAGGGGCTCGATCGCCGGGAGGTCGCCAGCGGCAAACTTCGCCTCAGCCAGATGTCCGTCGGCCGTGTGACAGCTTCCCGATGCCACGTAGTGCTCGGCGTTCTTCTTCTCGTCGCCCTTGAGCTTGTCCAGGCCCTTCTTGATCTCAACCCGCTGCTCGAGCGGGAGATCGTACCAAGCATGGTAGAGCGTCGATGCCTTCTCGAACGAGGTCACTGCACCCTCGATGTCTCCCGCGAGCTTCTGGAGCTTCCCTCGGCGGCTCCAGTCCGTGCAGTCTCGCTCATCGAGCGTGGTCGCGTTGGCGGCCGCCTCGAGCGCCTCCGGCAGCTGGTTGTTGGCGGCGTAGAGCTCGGCAAGATCGGACCAGTCGCTAGCGCTTCCTGGCACCGCAGGTGCTTCTGACTGCGCTCCCTCGGCAGGCGCCTCGCCGTCAGCGGCGGACTCCTCGCTGGGCTGAACCTTCTTGAGCGCCTCGGCGATCATGAAGCCGAGCGGCGACTGGCGCTTCTGCTCGGCCGCCTTCTTGAGCGTGATGGTTCCCTGGGCGCGGTCTCTGGATACGTCGTAAGCCCACAGGAGGTCCTGCCCGAGGTAGGCGCGGTTTGCGCCGCTCAAGGCCTCGAAGGGCTTCTGTGTCTTCCTGTTGATGATCTGAGGTGCGGTCAAGGACAGGGCCCGAACCGACCCCAGAGGCTGTCCCTCCACGGTCGCCTCCAGCAGCCGGTACCCGACATCTCCGTGCTCGATGACAGACTCCGAGGGGAGGAGCGAAGGCCAGACGACCATGCTCTTCACGGCCCCCAGCTCAAGCTCAGCGGGAACCTCGACACCGGCAAGCTTCACACCAGTGGCCGTGTGTGAGGCCGCAATGTCGAGCTGACGCTTAAACGGGCCACGACCGATTCGACTGCTTGCAGCGGGCCTGAAAACGACAGGAATGGTCTGGCCGTCAGCGAGCGTCGTCGCCGCCCCGCGGGTCAGACGAACCACCCCCTCTGAGGGGAGAACCGCCCAGTTGATGCCCTCTGGAAGCGCGTCAAGTCCGATGGCGCCGTCCAAAGCAAGCGCGCTCGTTCGGCTGCTGTACCAAGACCGCCCCCCTTGGGCCGCATCCACACCGCTCCCAGCCTTTGGAAAATTAACCACCTCGAGGTCCTTGAAGACCACCCCCTCGATGGTCAGCTGGTCCAAGGTGCCAACCTTGAATTCTCCGCCAACCTTGAACTTGTTGTCCTTGCCCTTGAGGTTGATGAACTTCTGGTTCTTGCTCGACAGCTTGAGCTTTTGCTCCTTGATCACCGACTCGGAGACCATGACGGTGCGAGAGTTGCTCATCAAGGCGAAGAGGTAGTCGTTCTCGCCAATCGTCACCTTGACGAAGGGCACCGTCTGGCCGCTCGGCGATGCGTAGAGCGTGAGGTCGGCGGCGTCCTTCTCCATCTCGACAGCGCCAATCGAACCGAGCCACTTCTCGAAATAGGCCTCGGCTGAAGCGGGGGCTGAAAACAATGCCAGAGCAAGGACGGCGAGGCGCATATGAACTCTCCTGAGGGTGCATGGGGTATCCCCCGAAGACCGGCCTTGCAATGGGTCTGCTCCATTGATACCCCCGCACGCGTAGCTGGGAGGGTTCATGTCCGCTATCTTCGATGTCCACGGCCGAATGATCTTAGACTCACGGGGCAACCCCACGATCGAGGTGGAGGTCACCACGGAGGAGGGGGTCATTGGGCGGGCCGCCGTGCCTTCTGGCGCCTCAACCGGAGAGCACGAGGCGGTAGAGCTTCGAGACGGCGATGCCGCCCAGTGGTGTGGCAAGGGCGTCTCGGCTGCGCTCTCCAACATCGAGCGTGAGCTCGCTCCGCAGCTGATCGGCCTCGACGTCTTTGATCAGCGCGGCATTGATCAGATGATGATCGAGCTCGACGGTACACCTAACAAAGGGCGGCTGGGGGCTAACGCCATCCTCGGCCTCTCCATGGCTGTGGCCCGGGCTGCGGCGACGGTCTTGGGTCAGCCCCTCTACCGCTACATCGGGGGCACCGGCGCACGCGACATGCCCGTGCCGATGATGAACGTCCTCAACGGAGGCTCCCATGCCGACAACAATGTCGACATTCAGGAGTTCATGATTGTGCCCGTCGGCGCGCCGACCTTTGCCGAAGGCCTCCGGAGCGGAACAGAGGTCTTCCACGCGCTCAAGGGCGTCATCAAGGGCCGCGGGCTGGCGACGGGCGTGGGCGATGAGGGCGGCTTCGCTCCCAACCTCGGCTCCAACGAAGAAGCGCTGGAGCTCCTCGCGGAGGCCGTCACCCAGGCCGGGTACCACCTGGGCAAGGACCTGGTCTTGGCGCTTGATGTCGCCGCGAGCGAATTCTATTCGAACGGTGTTTATGCCATCGACGGCGGACAAAAGACGGCCCTCGAGATGGTGAGCTACTACCAGGATCTCTGCGCAAAGTTTCCGCTCTTCAGCATTGAGGATGGGCTGGACGAGAACGACTGGGAGGGCTGGGCAGCCCTCACGGGTGCGCTCGGCGAGAATGTACAGCTGGTTGGCGACGACCTGTTCGTGACCAACGTCGAGCGCCTCGGTCGCGGAATCACATCCGGCGTCGGCAACGCGGTGCTCGTCAAGGTCAACCAAATCGGCACCCTGAGCGAGACCCTGGACACCATCGAGATGGCCCACAAGGCCGGATACCGAGCGGTGATATCGCACCGCTCGGGCGAGACCGAGGACACCACGATCGCCGACCTCGCGGTCGCGACCAACGCAGGACAGATCAAGACCGGTGCGCCGTGCCGCTCCGAGCGCGTGGCGAAGTACAACCAGCTTCTTCGCATCGAGAGCGAGCTGGGCCCCGTGGCGCGGTACGCCGGCAGAGGGATTCTCCGCGCCTAGCCCTCCACCCGAAAGGGCTCGAGCAGGACAAAGTCTTCGGCAAAGTGGTACCCGCCGGCCTCAAGGCTGTCGCGGAGAGACGGGGTAACCAGCCGCCCCGGAGGACGGACGAGCGCGTCAATGGTGAGGTCCTCGTAGGTCACCATGTGCTCAGGCTTGCGCGTCGTACGGACGATGGCCTTGATCTCCCGTGTGGCGGTGTCGCCCGGAGGCATGAGGGGAAAAATCCAAAAGACCTCACCGCCCTCCATGGTCTGGCTCAAGCGGACCTCATAGTGTGCGGTGCCTTTCACCTGCACCCCCCGGTGGTCGCGCGTCAGCTCTTCGATCCGTGTGGGGTGCGGTGTCGGGTTGAAGCCAGGCGGCGCGCCGCGATCCCACCAAATCAGGCCCACGGCCCCACCGGCAACCGCCAAAAACGGTACGACAACGGCGAGCGTGTTCTTGTTCATCGGCCTACCTCGCTTGCAACCTGGTGCCAGTGTGGGCATTGTATACTTCTGCGGGGAGAACGCGGCTTCACCGGTGACCGCAGGAGGAACGTCTCATGAGAACTGGAATCACCTTCGCGCTACTGGTCGTGCTGGGATGCGGGGAGCAGTCTGCTGGGCCAGGGATGGGCGGTGGCGGCACACCCACCGCTGTCTCAGACCTCAACGATAACGGGCAAGACAACTCGGGCGGCGATGACACGGGAGGCGCCAACGGCAGCGCCCCTGTCATCTCGGGTGTCTCTGGCAGCTGGGATGGCGACGCCGATCCTCCTCGCGTGCTGATCGCGATCGATGTCTCCGACCCCGACGGCGACCTCCACAACGGCAAGGTCGGCATCTCGGTCGATGGGTCTGCGGAGGAGTGGTTCGTCATCCAGGATCCCGAGATGGACGGCGCATCGGACTTCATCGAGGCGCTCTACGATCCGGAGGCTGGGCAGGTCGAGGTCACCGCCGAGCTGGACGATGGCATGCCCATGGATGTGTCGCTCACGCTGAGGGTCAAGGATGCGGCCATGAACGTCTCCGATCCCTACGACTTCACGCCCCAGTAGCGCGCCACGCCCTCGACCATGACGCGGGTCTGGATGGACCAGGGCGGCACGTTCACCGACGTGGTGCGCGTCGACCGCGCGGGTCACGTTCGGATCGAGAAGGTTCTCAGCGAGACGGCAAGCCTCGCCACCCTCGCCGAGGGCATCGACGATGTTCGACGGGGGACCACCCGGGCCACCAACGCCTTGCTGGAGGGCACGACGCCTCCGGTCTTGTTGGTGACCAACATTGGGTTTGAGGACCTCCCATGGATCGGGGACGGCCGGCGCCCCGACCTGTTTCGCTTGGACATCAGGAGACCTCCGCCGCTGTGCTCGGTCGTCCTCGGCGCCCGCGGCCGGATCGGTGCAGACGGGGCGGTGCTGGAGCCTGCTTCAGTGGACCAAGGTGCACTCACGACGCATCGCCGTTCAGGCATCGAGTCGGTCGCGATCGTCCTCATCCACGGCCCCCTGCATCCGGAGAGCGAGCGAGCCCTCGCGGCTCAGTGCGTCGAGGCTGGCTTCAAGACCATCAGCATGGGGCATGTGATAGCGCCTTCGCGAGGCTTCTTGGTGCGCCTTCAGACCACCCTAGCGGATGCCGCACTCAGCCCTCTGCTGCCTCGGGCGCCCGGCCTCTACATGCGCTCCGACGGCGGCTTGAGTCGGGCCGAAGACTGGACTGGCGCACACGCCATCTTGTCGGGCCCAGCCGGTGGCGTCGTGGCCACAGCCGCCATCGCAGAGGAGGCTGGGGTGCCGATGGCCTTCGGTCTGGACATGGGCGGAACCAGCACGGACATTTGTCGCGTGGCTGGCGATCTACCGCGGCGGGATCACATCAACATCGGCGGCATGCAGCTTCGCATCCCGAGCTTGGCCATCGAGACCATTGCTGCCGGCGGTGGCTCTATCCTCAGCATCACGGACGGGATGATGGCCGTAGGCCCTCAGTCCGCTGGATCCGTACCTGGCCCCGCGGCATACGGTCGCGGGGGGCCGCCCACCCTCACGGACGCGGAGGCCGTCCTGGGTCGGCTACCGAGCTTTCCGAAGGTCTGCGGATCAGAGGGAGATGCAGCCCTGGACGTCGAGGCCGCACGCGCAGCCCTCAAGGCCCTCCACACTGGCCTCGAGGTAGAGGAGGCCGCCCAGGGATTCAAGACCATCGCTGCCGAGGCGGCGGCACGCGCGATCAGGGGGGTGGCCGCCAACATGGGCGTTGACCCTTCCGACCACGCGTTGATCGCGTTCGGCGGCGCCGGTCCGGGGCACGCCTGCGCCATCGCGGAGGCGCTCGGCATCACCACCGTGCTGATTCCCCGACTTGCGGGCGTCTTCTCCGCTGTGGGTATCGGTCGATCGAGCCGTCGAGCAGAGCGGGTCGAGATCGTGCGAGAGTCCATCGCAGAGGCCGGCACTCGAGCGACGGAGGCGTTGCCGTTTGATGGAGACGTCCGGCTTGAGCTGGCGGCTCGCCATGTGGGCACGGCCACGATCATTACGCTGCCAGCAACGCTGGAAGAGCTACCCGCGGCCATCGACATCACTCCCTTGCTTCGACGTCGCTTTGATGCTCTGCACCACGCCCGCTTTGGCTTCGACCGACCCGACCAAGCCATCGAGATCATCGAGGCTCGGGCAAGCGTCGAGACCCCCTCTCTTCACGTCCCTTGGCAGGCAGAATCCGCCTGTGCGGCAGACCAGACCACCTCCGCGTGGTTCGGCGAGTGGATGGATGTGCCGCTGCTGGACATGGGACGCGCCGAAGGGATCGCGGGACCGGCCATCCTGACCGGGGGAGGCTGCACAGTGGTGGTTGATCCGAACTGGACGGTCGCGGTGACACCCAGCCATGTGCGCCTCGACTACCGAGGCAAGCCGAGGACTGGGGTCACCGCGAGCCCTCACCCTGTCCACACGGCCGTCTTTGCCGCTCGGGTCATGGCCATCGCCGAGCAGATGGGTGAGCGCCTCGGTCGCCTCGCACGCTCGGTCTCCATTCGGGAGCGGCTCGACTTCTCTTGCGCCGTGTTTGATGCCGAAGGGGCGCTGGTGGCCAATGCTCCACACGTACCGGTTCACTTGGGTGCCATGGGAGAGACGGTCAAGGACCTCATCATGACCGCCGGACCCCGACTCCTGCCCGGCACAACCTGGGCCAGCAATGATCCCTACGCCGGAGGATCACATCTTCCCGACATCACCGTTGTTCGACCCGTCTTCTTTCACGGGGAGCGGGTCGCCTTCGTTGCATGCCGAGGCCATCACGTGGATATCGGAGGGACCACCCCGGGGTCGATGCCTCCCGACTCCACCACCATCGATGAAGAAGGTCTAAGGTTCCGAAACCACTTGCTCTGCGATGCCAGCGGTTTCCGATGTCCGGCGCTCCCAGGCGTTCGTTCCCCAGACGAGGTGGAGGCGGACCTTCGAGCCCAGAACGCCGCGGTGGGTCTCGGCGAGGCCGCTCTCACCTCCCTCATCCGTTCGCTGGGGGCGTCGGTTGTCGAGGCGCAAATGGCGCACCTGCAAGAAGCCGCGGGGATGGCCGTTGAGCGAGCTCTCCGCGGGAGACCTGGGTCCTATGAGGCAGAGGAAGTCCTCGACGACGGCACCGCCATCCAGGTCCATCTCCGCGTGCAGGACGGTCGTGCTGAGATCCGCATGAGCGCCCCCGCTCACCCCGGAAACCTCAACACGCCACGAGCGGTTGCCATTGCGGCCACGCTCTATGTGCTCAGGAGCTTGGTCGATGAGCCCCATCAGCTGCTGAATGCAGGCTCTCTTCGCCCCATCCGGCTGGTGGTGAGTGAGGGCAGTCTCTTTGCGCCGTCTGCACCCGCGGCGGTGGTGGGCGGCAACGTCGAGACCAGCCAGCGCCTCGTCGACACGCTCCTCGGAGCGCTGGCCCAGGCGGCCCCCGACCGGGTCCCGGCGGCGAGCCAGGGCACGATGAACAACATCCTCATCGGCGGA
>CAZKOI010000144.1:0-8223 GCA_964554315.1 uncultured Enterobacterales bacterium
GAGAAGGGGATGAATCACGACCTGATAGACGCCGCGTTCGGCCAGCGCCTGCCAGGGAGGTTCCGCAGACACGGGCGATCCAGTGAGCGGGTCGAGGCCATCGAGTGCACGAAGCAGTTGTGCGCCATCGGACGACCCCACGCCGACGCTGTTGAAGTCTGGCACCCAAGGACTCGGCTGACCGTGTTGGGTCTGGTGGTAGAGCAGGTAGCGAGCGCGCGCGCGCGACGGGTTCACGATGCCCGGCGGCATTGCAACAGGGCCTGGAATTTCCAGGACGGGGCCATCAATGGCGTCGACGTAGGGCGGTATGTCAGCCGATGCGCCCGGGATGATGGGCTCGATGGGTGAGAGCAGCAGTCCCTCCAGAACGATGAGGGGGGGCAGCAGCATTCCCCATCGCCAGCGCTCTGCTGCAATAGCGACAGCCGGTGCGAGCAGCATCAAGGTTGCGGCATGCCAGCGATAGGGAAACCGGACAAGCTCGGCCACAGGAAGATCGTAGAGGGGGCCAATGCCCATGCTGAGGAATGCGGGCACTGCGGCTACGGCCGTCCACCGGGTGCGGCTCGAGAGGGCCGCAGCCAGCACGACGAAGCCAGTGTAGGTGTTCATGGCGAAGGGCTGCAGCCCGTCATGCCAGCCGGGGGAGGGTATGGCGAGAGATGCCCCCATGGCAGCACGAATCGCCGGGTCCAGCGGCGACGTTCCGGGGAATGCCCCCATAAACTGCACGAGGGCGGGGGCCGCCAAGAACACGCCAAGAAGGCCCCATGCCGCTCGTCTGTCGTGCGTCATGGCCAGCACTGTCAGCAGGAGCCCAACCATGCCAAGATACCAGCTAGAGACGAGAGTCAGCGCGAGCGCTATCGCCGAAAACCGGAATCGTTTGGCTCCAATCGACCACGCCCACAGCGCGAGCGTCCAGCCGTCGGTGCCCTCCGCGATCCCCTCGACTGCGTAGCCTTGAAAGAAAGGACTGCATCCGTAGACAGCGGCAGCAGCCAGTGCTCCTCGCGTCGAGAAACCCCATGCTCTTGCCGCCGCAAAGGTGGTCAGCACTGTGGCGAGTCGTGCGCCGACGACCAAGAGATTCCAGGTGGTGACCAGGTCACACCAGGGCAAGAGGAGCGTCGCGAGCCACCCCTTGAGAGGGCTGGAGTAGTAGAAACCCATCCCCTCAGGAAATCCGAGCAGAGGGGTATGACCGGGAAGTCCAGGCTGGGCTTTTGAGAATGCCCACATGCCCCACACTGAGGGGTAGAGATCCGTCTGGCCGTGACCAAGCAAGTCCCCATCGAGCCATGCGGGAATAGCAGGGCCCACGGACCAGGCGACTGCAAGCAGACAAATTGGCCACAGCTTGTTCATGGATACCGTTATACGCCGGAGCATGGGATTTGACCTGGTCTTGAGCAGTGGATTCTTGGCGTTTGCGCGCCACGCAGGCGTGCTTCGAGCGATCGAGCGAAGGGGGGATGAGGTCACGGGTGTCTGTGGGACCTCTTCAGGGGCCCTCATCGGCGCACTCTGGGCTGCTGGCGTCTCCGCAGACGACATCATGGAGCGGGTTACGGTTCAGCAGCCGATGGCGCTCATGCGCTTCAACTGGCGCATATGGAGCGGTCTGTACTCGCTGGACGCAGTGATTGACCAGCTTCATGCCTGGCTGCCGCCGACCTTCGCCGATCTGCCGGTCCCGTTTGGCGTCGGTGTCATGGACTCGAGCGGCCAGGCGAGGCTCCTTACCTCGGGGCCGCTGCCTGAAGCGGTCGCGGCGTCCTGCGCGATACCATGGCTCTTCGTTCCGGTGGCCATTGATGGTGAGTCTTACCGTGACGGAGGGGCTGTCGATCGCATCGGCCTGAAGGCCTGGAGCGCGTGGCGGGGTGACCACCCGACGGTCCTCCACATGGTCGATCGAACCGGGGGGGCCAAGACACCAATCCAGTCGATTCCGCCGGAGGTTTGTGTCATCAGGACTGCCCGCTCAGGCGCCAAATTTTGGGACCTTGGCGACGTTCGAGGACAGATGCAAGAGGCTCAAGAACGAGCAGAACTGACCCTCGAGACTTCGCTTTGAGCCTAAAGGACTGTATCCAGTGCTTCGCATGTGGTAGGTCTGGACGATGACGAGTTTTTTGGTTTCCCTCGCGTTTCTTGGCGCTGGCCCGGCGGTGGCTCAGGACGGCTTGCCCGAGTTCGATGTGCAAAACGTGCGACCCAGCATCGACTCTCGTCGCACGCTGCTCACCGATGACGCTGGACTCGCGCCCACGAACAGCTTCATGGGGCGTTTTGTCATCTCCCAGGCTGCTGACTTGTTGACCTTTACGCCCGACGGTTCGGATGAGGAGTTCGCAGTCCTCAAGAACCTTGTCACCGGACACGTCATCGGTGCCTACACCATCTCACGCTTCAGGCTCGGGCTCGATGTACCCATGGTCTTCTCGGCCACGTCTGATGTTCTGGAAGGGCAGGGCGGTCTGGGAGACATGGCGTTCGACATGAGAGGGACGATCCTTCACCCGGAGGAGGGTCCCGTCGGTCTGGCGGTGTCGACACGGTTTGGGCTCCCTACGGCAACCGTTGATCTCCCAATCGGCGGGTCGGGCATAGGCTACGAGGCGGCGGTGATCGTGGACAAGCGACTCGGCTCGATGCTGGCGGCGGCGAACTTCGGGTTCCGGGGACGGCCACCGGCGGAGCTCGACAACGTCACCATGGGCAACCAAATCGCCACGCGTCTGGGGCTCGGCTACGATCTCACAGAGAGCGCGGGCGTCTCGGGAGACGTCGTTGGATACCTGTTGACGGGGGACTTGGGCAACACGGCAGGCGGGGCCTGGGAGGGCATGCTGGGCGGTTGGTATCGCTTCAACGAGAACTGGATCACCCGCGGGGGCGTCGGTGCTGGACTGAGCGAGGGCATTGGTACGTCGTCGGTTCGGACCATGCTCTCTATCGGCTACGAGCCTGAGCCGATACTGGACTCTGACAACGACGGGCTCGTGGACCGGGTGGACAAGTGCAAGGATGAGCCAGAGGACATGGACGGTCACGAGGACGCCGACGGGTGCCCGGACGAGTTGAACCCCGTTCGAATCCTCTTCCGTGATCCCTATGGCTACCCCATCGACGAAATCACCGTGTCGATGGAGAATGAGGATGACGGCACGACGGCGACCGGCGGAGCCAAGATTGAGACCTTGATGACCCCCGGCGTTTGGTTGGTTGAAGCGACGGCGCCTGGGTTTGACAATGTGGAGGAGGACTTCACGGTTGAGGAGGGCAAACGATTCGAGCGAATCTTCGTGCTCAACCCGAACAAGCCCCCGCCGAAGGTACGGGTGACACGGAAAGCCATCCGCATCACCGACCGGATCTATTTTGAGGTCAACAAGAACACCATCAAGCCCGACAGCTACGGCATCCTCAATGACAATGCAGCCACCATGAATGCCCATCCGGAAGTGCGTCGGGTTCGGGTTGAGGGCCACACCGATAGTCGCTCGTCGGACAGCTACAACCTTGAGCTGAGTCAGCGGCGGGCTGAGGCCGTCTGCGAATACCTGGTTAGGCAAGGGGTTGCTTCGGACCGACTGGTTCCGGTGGGGAAGGGCGAGCGAGAGCCCCTTGACCCGCGCGAGAATCCGGACGCATGGGAGTTGAACCGCCGCGTCGAGTTCATGATTGAGGAACGGCAGTAGCGCAAACCGTCAGCGTCGGCCTATCCATCGGACTGAAGAGCCCCTGGAAAAGAGGACATGGTACGCTCGGACGATGGTGGGTTTTGCGCTTGGATGGGTTGGACTGAGTTCGTTGTTGGGCGTGGCCCATGCGGGGCCGTTCACGCACAAGACCAGCCAGGGGGAGTGGGTCTCCAATCCGGTTGAGCGACCGTTGGTGATGCCCAAGGGGTGGCTCGAGGTAGGGGCGGCCTTCGAGACCAAGACGTCGACCGAGTATCGAGGGACGGACGGTGTACGCCGATCCCAGCCTGCAGGTGTTCGATGGCGCTATTCGCAGACGTGGCTTGAGCTAAGGCAGGGGTTCTCGGACCGTGTCACCCTATACGGACGTGCGCCCATCGTATCGGCGCGGCTCGATCTCGCGGGAGGAAGCCACATCTCGACGACGGATGTGGGCGATGCACGGCTTGGTCTGGTCGCGCAGCCGTGGGAGGTCGGGCCCCATAGCCTTGGGTTCTCGCTGGAGCTGAAGACACCAACGGGCGTCGAGTGGCCCGAAGGCAGCGGTGGCGCGGACGATACCAGCGGCTTCCTGACGGGCACGGGAACGACAGATCTGAGTGGCCGGCTCCATGGGCGCTACAGTGTGGCTGAGCGGCTGCTCCTGGGCGCTAACCTTGGATACGTTCATAAGTTCGCGGCCGTGGTTGGGTATGTTCAAGAGGTCGGGGGCTTCGGGAATGGCATCATCGACCCCGGCGATGTCGTCGAACTGACGGCGTCGATCCAAGCCTTGGTGGTGGATGGCGTCTCGGTCACCGCTGGAGCCGACTACCGATTGATGGGGCAGGCTGAGGTAGGCGTGACGGGGGATGGCGGCGATGGGCTCCAGCCGGTCCTGCCCTCAGGAGGGCGGTGGTTCGATGTGAGCACGAAGGTCACGGTTGAGCCGACGCCGCACCTAAGCGCAGAGGTATGGTTGTCTCGGGATCTCGCAGGTGGCGACACGCGTCCCTTTGCTCACCTCGGCTTAGAGGACTTTGCCCCACAGCCAGGGTGGACCTACGGCCTCCGTGGGGTGACCCGATGGTAGGCCTCATGCTGGGCTTGATGGCGTCGAGCGCGGCTTGGGGGGCCGGGGGGTATGAGTACAACCACGCAGACGTCGCTTGGCGGACCCTGGAGACCGAGCACTTCTACATTCACTGGCCGGAGTCGACGCTTCCGCAGACAGACCCGCACTGGTTTACGACCTCGTTTACTGCAGGGCAGCTCGCGCGAATCGCCGAGGAGGCCTACCCCAAGATCTGTGAGCAGTTCAACCACTTCCTGCAGGAGAAGACCCACGTCGTGGTCTACGACCAGGACAACGGCTGGGAGGGCAATGGCTTTGCGATAGCCGAGTACGACTGGACGGGGTTCGCGGCCCGCTGGGGACCGGTGTACAGGCAGCGCGGTCGCGCGGAGTTCTTGGAGGACGTGTTCGTCCATGAGTTTGCTCACATTGTCAGCCTCAAGGCCTATCTGCCATGGTCCGAGGGCTCGACGGGGTTTCAGATTGGAGGCCTCGTAGAGGACGAAGAGTGGGCGCGGCGATGGGGATTTAAGGGTAAGCCTCGCGTCAACGCGGACATCGGATTCGACCTCACGATGACCGCCCACGCCCCCTTTTGGTGGGCAGAAGGCGGGGCGGAGTACTGGTCAGACGAGGCGGGGACGAACGACTGGGGTACCTCTCGCGATGCCTTCTTGCGCATGACGGTGTTGGAAGACCGCGTGCTGACGATGGACGAGTGGACCACCCGTCTAGACAAGGAGGGATTCTCGGGGGAGCGGGGCTACAACTACGGCTACGCCTTCGGCCGGTGGCTCGCAAACGCGATCGGTCCAGAGGCCATGGCAAAGATGGCCAAGGTCAGCTCGGAGCGCTGGCGGGCGCGGTGGGAAGATGTGGTCGCGGAGGCCACGGGACATCAACTGGACGAGCTCTACGCGACCTGGCGTCTAGACCTCAAGAAACACTACGATGAGCAGGTCAACCGCATTGTCCACGAGGGCGTGGTCGCCGGCCGTGAGGTGGCGCTGGTTGAGCCGCCATGGGAGCGTGACGACGAAGACTGGAAGGCCCTCACCAAGAAGGAGCGTGACGAGGCGATGGATGGGGCTTCGGCCTACCAGGAGCTGAGCGCGACGTCTCCCGACGGGCAGTTCTTTGCGTGGTTCGACCAAGGCCTCAATATTCGTCGTATCCAACCCACGGAATGGGGTGCCATCGGCGGATCCTATGTCGGCGAGGACGACAAGAGCCTGCTGAAGACTTGGGAGAAGAAGACGGTTCAGGAGGGGTGGGTGACACCTTCCCGTGCGGCCTGGTCGCCCGACAGTCGCAAGATCTTGGTAGTGGGCCCTGAGGACTTCACTCGCGACACCGCAGTTGAGCGCTTCGCCATGGACAACGGGCTTCGCGTCAACCTGGATGGTTTGAACTGGTCCCAGCTCATTCGAGGTCAGATCGTCGAGGGGTCGAAGCGACTGGAGGTCGAATGGACGCCCGTACCCAATACACTGCGGGCAGTTGAGGCCGCTTGGTCCCCGGATGGAGAGACCATTGTGTTCTCGAGGTACGGCGACGGCACTCACAATCTCTGGTCCGTCGGGTCAGACGGGTCGAATCCAACACCGCTGACGTCGTTCGACGATGGCACGCAGATACAGGGCATCTCCTTCGCACCGAACGGGAGCGGCGTGCTCGTGAGTCTCTTTCATGCGCATCAGCAAGACCTCTGGTTCTTCAATCTCGCGGAGCGCAAGCTCCATCGAATAACGAACTCTCCTTTCGTAGAGACGGATCCCATCGTGGGTCCGGATGGTCTGGCGTGGTTCGCGTCGGACGTCGATGGCGTCTACAACGTCTACACCATCGAACCCAGCTCGGGTACCGTGCACAAAAAGACCCACCTGCTCGGCGGTGCATACGGGGTTGACCCCAGCCCGGATGGCCACCTCTTCTATACGGGCTTCACCGGGCATGGCTTCCGAATTCATGGTGTCCCCAACGACCAGCTGCTGAGTCTAGAAGTGGACTATCCGGGCGTCTGCAGAAAGGAGGGGTGCCCTGAGGCCGACGCCTATCTGGCGAAGAAGCCGGATGGCGTCGATGCAATGGCCGAGAGCAGGTCTTACCGGAGCTGGGAGGCCTCAATGCCGCTGAGCGGCTGGCCTGTCCTCCGCACGACAGACAAGAACGTGGAGGCCGGGGCTGCTTTCTTCATGGGTGACTACGTGGAGAAGCACTACCTCGAGGGGGAGGTGACCCTCGGCAAGGACAACTTTGTCTCGCTGTCGTACTGGAATAACCAACTTTGGCCGGCCCTAAACCTGGGCTACATGAGGTACAGCTACAAGGGCCACTATGGCTATGGCTCCGACATCGATGGGATTCCGGAGACCCCAGAACTTGCCGTGGTTGACCTCAAGTTCGAGCAAGCCAGCGATGATGTGTGGCTCTACGCCAGCTACGTGGCATCGGATGCGCTGTGGATGGGTATCGGGGTGGACGGCTCTCGATACGCCTTCAGGGATACGGGCGACGGCGGCCGATGGGTGCCCTTTACCTACCACGCGGGAGTGGGGTTTTTCGTCGAGTGGTCGCCGTGGTCGGATTACTCGGGAGATCAGTGGATCAACCCTCGAGGTGGGCGCCGTCTCTACATGGACTTTAACCATCGGTGGACGCGCTTGGTGGACCCCGAGATTGCCGGTGCCGTCTACGATGATGGACAGCTGCTCGACCGCTATCGGTACAACCAGGTCACCGCCTCATACACCGAGTACATCCCGCTCACGCTCTGGGGACTATTCGAACATGGCACGCTGCAGCTCGACCTTGAGGGCGGCTGGATAGATCGCAATGTGATGGGCTGGGACGAGTTCATGGCTGGAGGGCGGCATCCCTACCACTGGGGCAATGGCACCATTGGGAACAACGTTCAATTCTCGGGATACGAAGGGGCCAGCCTCACCGGCGAGACGATGGCCATTGCAAATGCAGCCTATCGTTTTCCGCTCGCACGAAACCTCAACCTACGTGCAGGGCCTGTCTACACGGAATCGATGTACCTGCAGATCTTTGGCACTATCGGAAACCTCTGGTCTTACCGGGTCGAAGGGGACCGCCACATCGAGGGATACAGTGTCGTACCCGACCGGGGAAGCGGAGGTGTTCGAAGAGAGATGCCCTTTGCTGACTACGCCTCGAAGAACTCGCCCCCGGGACAACCCAACTACGTGTTGTCGGATATCGGCGCTGAGCTACGGGTGAGGAGCTTTATCTGGAACGACTATGACTGGGACTCCTTCCTGAGGGTGGCCTATGGGTTTGATACGGTTGCTGGATACGGCGACGTGAACGCCGACCTCATTCAATCCTCGCTCGCACGGGACGCGGCGACTGAGCTGTCGGGTGAGACCGAAGAGCCAACAGTGAGGGTCTACATTGGCGTGGGGACAGGGTGGTGAGATGCTGACGATT
>CAZKOI010000145.1:0-8216 GCA_964554315.1 uncultured Enterobacterales bacterium
CCATCGCTGTATGTTCCTCTGCCGGCGCCTGGAACTCCGTCTGCGGCAGGTTGTCCTCGGCGTCTTCATTCCGGATGACCGCACGCGAGTAGTAGTTGATGCCCAGAAAATCGGTCGGCGTCGAGATGCACTCCAGGTCGCCCGGTAGTACCTCGGGATGGTCCTCTGGGAGGATCTCTTGGTCCACATAGTCGCGAACGATGTCTTCCGGATACCCGCGACCGTAGAGCGGATCGAGATACCATCGATTGAAGAATCCATCGAAGTGACGCGTGGCATCGGCGTCGGCAGCGCTCTCTGAGGCCGGGTCCGCTGGGCACAGATTGAGGGTGATGCCCACCTTGGCA
Source organism: uncultured Enterobacterales bacterium (assembly GCA_964554315.1). Classification (GTDB taxonomy): domain Bacteria; phylum Myxococcota_A; class UBA796; order UBA796; family UBA796; genus UBA796. The sequence goes on from CAZKOI010000145.1 coordinate 348, forward strand.
TCGGGCGCGTTGGCGCGAATGATGGGAACGGCCTTCCCGTGCGACAACAGGACATGGTGAGCGGCAGCGAGTGACGCGCGTCGGTCTTGGACTCCGGGGGCATGCTCACCCACGGCATACCCGAGGTGACAGACCACCCAGGGCTCGTTGTGGGTGATCCAGTGCTTGACCCGGTCACCCAGATGCCGGCTCATGATATCAGCGTAGTGCGTGAACCGATCGACGATGGCCCGGTCCGGCCATCCCCCCGCGTCCTCGAGCGCCTGGGGTAGATCCCAGTGGTACAGCGTCACCCAGGGCGTGATGCCGCGCTCGAGCAATCCGTCGACGATGCGGTCGTAGAAGGCCAGCCCATCGGGGTTTGGCGTCGACTCCCGGCCGGTCGCGAGGATCCGCGGCCAAGCGATCGAGAACCGGTACGCATCGACGCCGAGACTCTGGATGAGATCGAGGTCGTCCGCCCATCGGTTGTAGTGATCACAGGCAACGTCTCCGTTTTCCATGTTGGCGACCTTCCCGGGTGTTGCGGCAAACGTGTCCCAGATCGAGGGTCCACGACCCACGCCAAACTGGGCCCCCTCGATCTGGTAGCTCGACGTCGCAACGCCGAAAGAAAAGTTGGATGGAAACGTCCTCTGGTTCATGCGGGTTTCTCCTTGGCCAGCCACTGCGTACCGGCAGCCTGCAGAAGTTCCACCGAGTATGGGTGGGTGGGGTTCAACGCTACGCGTTCAGCGTCGTCGGTCTCCACGACCTTGCCGTCTTTCAAAACCAAGATCCGGTGACTAAAGAATCGCGCGGCGGCGAGGTCATGGGTGATCAAAAGGATCGCGATGCCCAGCTCTCGCTGGAGTCGCTGGAGGACCTGCAGGACACCCATTCGCACCGACACATCGAGCATCGAAGTCGGCTCATCTGCGATGATGGCCTTCGGTCGATTGGCGAGGGCTCTGGCGATGGCGATGCGCTGCCGCTGGCCGCCTGAGAGTCCATGGGGGAACCGATCGAGCAATGCAGGGTCCAGCTCGACCAGCGTCATCAGGCGCTCGACCTCTGCCCGCGCCTCGGACCCCGTGGTCCGTCCCGTACGCATCACCTGGCGCTCCAGCTCCACGCCCACTCGGCGCGTGGGATTGAGGGAAGCGAACGGATCCTGGAAGACAAACTGAAGCTGCCTGCGTCGTGCAGGCTTCATTCGGGTGGTCACCCGTTGTCCGTCGAACATGACCGTTCCGGCGGTGGGCCGCTGCAGGCCACCGACCATCCGTCCGATGGTCGATTTACCGCTCCCCGACTCTCCGACGAGCGCCACGGTCTCCCCGAGACGCAGCGCGAAGCTGACCCCGTCTACGGCCACCGTGGACGTGCCCCCAAACAAGCCACTTCCAAACACCATCCGGAGGTCCTGAGCCGTGATGATGGCCTCCCCCTCTACGGCAGGCAGGAGCGGAAGGTCGTCGGGTCGGGGTCCATCAACACGCGGCATCGCTGTCATCAGCTCGCGTGTCGTCGGATGGTTCGGGTTCGAGCGTAGCGCCTCAGGCGTTCCTTGATCGATGAGGACCCCGTCTTCCATGACCACGATGCGATCCGCGAAGGAGCAGAGGAGTTCGATGTCGTGGGTGATGAAGACCACCGCGAACTTCATCTCTTTCTGGAGCTCCAGCAGCCGCCGGAGGATCTCCTTCTCCACGATGGCGTCGAGGGCCGTGGTGGGCTCATCCATCACAAGGAGGCTGGGCTGCGGCGCCAGCGCCATGGCCAGCGCAACCCGCTGCTTCATCCCGCCGGAGAGCTCGTGGGGGTAGGCGTGGAGGACCGCCAAGTCCAGCTCGACCATGTCGATGCATCGCTCGGCTACCGTCAACGCGTCCTCCGGATCCATCTGGTGCTGTGCCATCAGCGCATCGGTCATCTGCTCTTGAATCGTGAGCACCGGGTTCAAGGCGTTGAGCGAGCTCTGCATCACAATCGAGAGCTGGGTCCATCGTAGCTTCTTGATGACGGCCGGATCTTGGGCCAGCAGATCGTCGCCATTGAAGGTGGCGCGACCGCCCCGAATGACCGCTGGCGGACCGCAGATTCGAAGGATGGACTTCACAAGCGTGGACTTTCCACTACCGGACTCGCCCACGACGCCGACGATCTCGCCGGGATGAATCGCGAGACTCACACCCTTCACGACCTGCTTCTCGCCGTCTTCATTCAGCTGCGAGACGTGGAGGTCTTCGATGGTCAGGATGGGCTTACTCATTGGGCACCACCGGGGTGTGTCCGATCCGAGCCTTCCCAGCCGGCAGGTGACGCGACCAGCGCTTCGCGGCCTGGAGCTTCGGGTTGGTGATCTCATCGATGCCGAAATTGATCAGGGTCAGCCCGAAGGCGACCACCGCGACAGCGACCCCGGTCGGGACGAAGGTCCACCACGACCCAGTCAGCAGCGCCGAGTCGTTCGTGGCCCAGTACAGGTTCGTCCCCCAGGTGACCGTTCCGATGTCACCCAGGCCCAGGAACTCCAGCCCGACCTGTGCGCCGATGGCATAGACCGTGGCCCCGATGAGTCCTGATACGACGATCGACATCATGTTCGGCAGCAACTCGGCGAATACGATCCTCAGCGGAGAGTCTCCCGCCACAATCGCCGCCTCGACGTAGGCCTCGTTTCGGAGGATGAGGGTCTGGCTGCGGATGATTCGGGCCGGCCATGCCCAGCCGGTCACGATGAGCACGCTTGCGATGGTCACGGGTCCGGGGGGAGCCCAGGCCGCGATCACCACCATGAGCGGAAGTCCGGGCAGGACCAAGAAGACATTGGTGATGAGGGACAAGACGTCGTCCACCCGACCACCACGGAAGGCGCCATAAGCCCCCACGAACGCACCGATGATGGTGACCCCCAACCCGACGGCGGCCGCCACGATGAGGGTCGGCCGAGCGCCGGCGACGGTCTGCGTGAACACATCCTGCCCTTGCCCGGTCGTCCCCAGCCAGTGGTCAAGGGATGGCGGCTGGAGGGGCACCCCTACGAAGGCGTTCGGATCGCCCAGGAAGAGCGGCCCAAGCATCGCGATCACCACGGTGATGGCCACCATGACGACCCCGCAGGCCGCCTTACCGTTACTGAGCAGCGTCCTCATCTCGACGACCCCGACCGAATTCGTGGGTCAAGCAGGACGCTGGCCACGTCCGCGAGCCAGCTGGCGAGCAGGACCGCCAAGGTGATGGTCAGGAACAGCGCGAGTATCAGCGGGACATCCTGAGCTCGAATGGCTTGAATGAGCAAGAAGCCTTGGCCGGGGTAAGAGAAGATGATCTCTGTCAGGAGCGAGCCCGTCAGCACGAACCCCAGCGCCATCCCGAAGCCGGTGACATTCGGCAGGAGCGCGTTTCGGGCGGCGTAGTGGAGCATGATGCGTCGCTCGTCGAGCCCTTTGGCGTACGCAAGCTCGATGCTCTTGGTGCCCAGCACACCGATCATCGTGCTCCTCATCGCCATCAACCAACCGCCCAGACTCGTCACGACGGTGACGGCAGCCGGCAGCGCAGCGTGCTGGAACATGCTGGCGATGAAGGGTCCGTTCCATCCCGGCGAGACGGACTCCGCGTAGGCATGGCGGACGGGGACCACGCCCATGGAGTAGCCGAGCCAGCCGAGCAAGAGCATCGCGGTCCAGAAGTACGGGAAGGCACCGATGAGGGCCAGTCCCGGGGGCAGGACGCTGTCGATCCAGCTGCCTCGGCGCCAAGCGGCGATCATCCCCAGCGTCGTGCCCAGCGCGAAGGCAATCGTGACGCTCAGTCCTTGCAGGAAGACGGTCCACATCAGGCCCGAGGCCATGACCTCAGAGACCGGCTGGGGAAAGTACGCGATCGAGATGCCGAGGTCTCCGCTGAGCGTGCTCGTGAGGTAGCTTATGTACTGACTGAACCATGTGCCCTCAGACAGTCCGAAGGCCTCACGCAGCGCCGCAATCGACTCCGGATCGAGCTCGCCCTTGAGGCGTCCCAGCAGCGCTGTGGCCGGGTCACCGGGCATCAGCCTCACCACCACGAAGTTGATCGTGATCGCAAACAGCGCAGCCAAGACGTAGAAGCCGAGCCGACGCAGCAGATAGCGAGAGCCGGCGGTCATCGGTTCACCACGGGCTTGAGGGCATTCATGACGAGCAAGGCCTCGGCCCCGTGGTTCGGGCTCAAGCGTGCATACGGGTCGTCGGCGGATGGCCAGCCGGTGAAGCGACGCGTGCTGCACTCACCCCAGGAGGGGTTTAGGAACAGCGGGATCGCTGGGGCTTCATCCAAGAAGAGGGTCTGCAGCTCATGGGCATAGTCACGCTGGGCTGCGGGGTCCGGACTCCGGGCCCATGCGTCCAACAATCGGTCCGCCTCGGCGTTTCCGTACCGATGCCAGTTGAGCGCCGACACCTCGCCCACGGGCTTGAGCAGTCGCGAGGACATCATCGCTCGGTAGTGCGCGTAGGGACTGGCACCGTCCACCGTCCATCCGATCGACAGGTCAAAGTCCCCGCGCTGCAGCCGCTCAAACCAAGCCGAGAAGTCGTGACTGCGTATTCGCGCGTCCACGCCGATCGCCCGCAGATCATTGGCGATGACTTGAGCGGCCCGAACCCAGTCCGACCAGCCGGCCACGGTCGATATCTCGAGGCGGAGGGCCTCGCCTTGGGCATTTTGCCTCAGGCCATCGGCGCCAAGCGTCCAGCCCGCTTCGCTCAAGAGGGCCTGGGCTTGCTCGGCGTCGTGGTTCGCCCATGCTCCGACTTGAGCCCGGTTCTTCCATGCACCGTGCCCCTCAGACAGTCCGGTGGCGTCAGCCGGCGTGGTGTAGTCGTACATCGCCACCTGGACCATCCGCTCGCGGTCGAGCGCCTGGCTGATGGCCTTTCGCACCCTCACATCGGCCAGCGCGGCGTGGCGATGGTTGGGGTACAGGTAGATCGAGCCCGCCACGGCCGGGAACCAGTAGTGATGGTGTTCCGGATCGCGACCCACGAAGATCCGATCAATTGCCGGCACAAAATTCGCGGCCCAGTCGACCTCACCGTGGATCAGCGCGAGGGTGGCCTGCTCGTTGGATGGAAAGGCCGGGAAGCGGAGCGCCTCCACCGCCACCGGACCCCTCCAGTACCGCGGGTTGCGACCGAGCTCCCAGACCTGGGGATCGAAGCGCAGCACCTCCGTGAATGGACCGGTCGCCACCGGATCGGGGTTGGCAAAACGAACCGGGTCTTCAACCGTCGACCAGATGTGCTCAGGGACCACAATCAGTCCGCCGACCAGGCTTCGTCCTGGCGCATAGGGCTTCTTGAAGGTCAGACGGACCGTGTGACTGCCGATCTGCTCCGCAGACTCTGCATAGGTCCACAGCCCGCTCCCATCAAGCGCGCGTTGTTCCTTCATGAGCCTCAGCGTGAAGGCCATGTCGTCCGCGTCAAAGGGCTCCCCGTCCGACCACACAACGCCCTCGCGGAGCTGCACCTCGAGCACCCGCGCACCGTCGACCCACGTGATGGCCGTAGCGAGCCAGGGGACATGCTCACCCGCCATGGGGTTGAAGATCATGAGCGGCTCGAAGACGCCGTTAGCCGTGGGCCAGCGAGCCATTCCGCCTGAGAGCAGAGGATTGAAATTCCTCACCCAGGCTGCGGTCTGCTCCTGGCTCACCGTGAGCACGCCAGGTCGCACCTCTACCTGGGGCGAAGCACACGCAACCCAGGCAAAGAGCGAGAGGAACAGCAGGCGCATGACTACTCGTTGCGCTGGTAGACCTCGACATAGTCGATGGTCATCTCAGCAGGAAAGGCTGTGTCGTCGTCAGGCGGACCGGGCCAATCGCCCCCGACCGCGAGGTTTAGCAGCATGAACATCGGCTGATCGAAGCGCCACAGGTCGGGAGAGGGAAGATCGGAGGGCCCCACGTACCCGTACCGCTCGCCGTCCACGTACCAGCTGATCAGGTCCTCTTCGATGTCTACGGCGAACACGTGGAAGCCATCATTAAAGGTGCCCTCCGGCAACGAGAAGGTGCTCGATATGGACTCGCCCGCGGAGTAGCCGGGGCCGTGGATGGTGCCGTGGACCACGTGCGGCTGGTCCCCCACCAACTCCATCACATCCACCTCGCCACACGCCGGCCAGCCCACCTCGTCATAGTTGCCGCCCAGTAGCCAGAAGGCCGGCCACAGGCCCTGCCCTTGAGGAAGCTTGATGCGCGCCACGATGCGCCCACGCTGAAACTCTGCCGCGTCGGTACTGCGCATCCGGGCGGATGTGTAGCCGCCGTCATCCGTCTTGCGAGCCGTGATGACCAGCTGTCCCTCGCCGTTGAGGGCGATGTTGCGATTGTCTTCCACATAGGTCTGAAGCTCGTTGTTGCCCCAGCCGCTCGAGCCTGTGCCGAGGTCCAGAGTCCACACGCTTGGGTCGGGGCCTGCCCCTGCAGGTCCATCAAAGTCATCCGACCAGACCAGAGCGTACTCTCCGATTCCACCGGTATCGATGCTCGGACTGGTGCAGGCCGAGAGGCCGAAGATGAGCGAGAGCAGCCTCACAACTCCCCCTGACTGAGGTAGAGATTATCGACCCAGATCTGGGATCCCTCGGGCGTGTCCTCACCGCGTAGCGCAAAGGGCAGGCTCGGATCCTCAAGCTGTACCCCGAGAGCCTCGAAGTCGGCGACGGGTATGGTCACGTGATGCCACCGGCCGTCAGCGACGAAGCCATAGTCGGCGACGGGAAGGAAGGCATAGTTGACCGAACCGCTGTCAGAGACCAGGTCACCGAGGCCAACCTCTGTGCTTTCCATGGGCCGATCGAAGGACTTGAGGCTGATGTGCAGCATCGTCCAGCCGGAGAGGTCCGCGCCGGACAGCCACTCAATTCCGCCACCCCAAAAGCCCAAGTCGGCCACAGTGATGCAGTCGCTCTGAAGGCCTTCGACGACGTCGTTCGACGACGTCTGACCGAAGGTCTGCCCCAGCACCTCGTCCCAGATCCACCAGAAGCGCGTCGCATCATCGATGGGGGCAAATTCGGACGCCCCGCCTTCATAGAACAGCCCAAAGCTAAACCTCGGCACGCCCTCTGCGTAGGGGTCCGGCCCCTGTGGAATGGCGTCGTTAGACACCTCGCCCTCGATTTGTGCGTAGTCGGGCGCCGGGCCGGGGTCTGGGCGACAGCCAAGCGCGCCGATGATGAAGATAGGCCTAATCACGAACCACCACCTTCTCGCCGTTGGTGTAGGCGACCACCTCACCGGCCGCGCCATCCTCCCCGGTCACCGTGATGGGCCACCACCCTTCGGGGACCGCACCGAGGTCGAGGATGTCACCCAATGCCAGCGGGGCCAGCAGGTAGGCGTGGTTATCCACGGTGTAGGACAACGAGTCCGTGAACTCGTCGAGGACCACCTGGTACCCCGCAAGCGCCAGCTCTCGGACGCGGTAGAGATCATCGGGCTGTGCCTGCGCACTGGTGAAGATGTCTCGAAGAGCCGCGGAGGCAAAGTACTGATGCTCTCCCGTTGGCTGAGAGACGAGTATCGTCGCCCACGCGTAGAACCGAGGCACTGCGAGGCCCGTCGACTCGACCTCCCACTTTCCATCACCCGGCGCGCCGTCCTCATTGGTGTCTCCCCCCAGGCCGCCGGTGAATGGATTGTTGGGGTCCATGAGGACGTCATTGTGCGGGTGCACGCCGGTCTTCTCGGTGTGAAAGCGATACTCGAGCGCCGTGAGATCAAGCGCCTGCTCGTACACCGCAGGCTCTGGCTCTGCACACCCCATACCGGCCAATGTCATCGCAATCAGGGTCATGTGTGCCTCACATCGCCACCACGAGCTTAGTGGACAG
>CAZKOI010000146.1:0-8205 GCA_964554315.1 uncultured Enterobacterales bacterium
AGCCGGACATCAAAGCCACGCTTGCCCAGGCGAGCCGTGCCGCCTCCCTTGAGGAGTCGCTGGCCGCCTCTCGAAGGCTGTACACCGTCATCATTCGATGGGGGCAGACGCTGCTGCGGAGCTAGGCCCCGTTGCCGGCCGCCCCCTTCACCCTCGGCGGACAGGCGCGAGTGGGACTGCGTGAGCGCGCAAGGGGCGCAGGCCTTGCGTCAGTAGCCAAACGCCTCGAAGTCTCGAGCATAGTACGCCTCAAGCTCACGCTGAAGCTCTGGCGATGGACTCACCTTCGACGACGTATTCCGGTTGAGGTGGTGGCTCATCGGTTTACGATTCAGCGCCACTGCTAGCCGATCCAGATCCGGCCCGGGTGCCTCGAAGTGAATGATGTGGTCGACGGGTTGATCCGACTCCAGGTGAACGGCGTACTTCCACTGGGGTGCAACGACGAGCGGCGCATCCTTCACCATCGTGGCGAAGTACTGCTCCATCGTCATGGACTTCAACTGAGGAAACTTGCGCAGATAACCACCGCTGTAGTTCGAGCGGCAGTGAAAATTATAGCTGGATACGAACCGGTCGATCGGGTGGCGAACCACCAAGACGGTTCTCCAGGTCTCCCAGGTCTTTCGGCTGACCTGTAGCGATGGAAAGTTGTGGTCGGCATTGTCCGTCCTCATCCCCAACCAAGCCTTCATGGATGTGCCCATGCACTTTGGGTTGTGAATGAAGAACACCCGATCATCCCAATTCATGTTCATGGACCGATCGATGAGGCGCATGCGGTCCTCAAGGATTTCTCGCTGAATGTACTCCGCAGCGAGCCGCTGAGCGGTCGCCCTGACTTCTGCGACGACGTTCTGTTCTTGCATGGCTTCGTACCTCTCTGAGTCGCGCCATCGGACGGGTCTGCTTCAGCTTGATGTAAACTGGTGGCCAGGACGGACCCCATTGCTCGATTTTCGCCTCGATAGACATGACAAGAACCAGCTTGAGCTCAAGCTCAACTACCCGCTTAGGCCAAACCAGCATGAGCAGGCCTACTCTGTCGAGGCCTTCATTTTTGTTCCGCGGGTTCTGTCTCTCACCTCAAGCAGCTACCCGAAGGAGCGCTTCTACGAGGACACCGCCACATTCATAAGGATGACGACGCCTAAGGTCCCGTTGGAGGAACTGTCCTCGAAGTCGGCGGTAAAGCCCTGGGCGGCCAGCATCCTCGAGGCGGTGGATCAGTTTACCTCCGGACCGAAGGGAGACCTGGAGAGCGCAGCGCAGAGCCTGAAGCTCCTGGGCTGCATCTTCAAGAGCGCCGTTCGCGATTCTGTCAACGAGTCACGAGACGATATCGCCACCGCCCTCTCTCGCGGTGAATACGCTGAGGCCGGCGCGGTCGTTGGTGAGTTTGCCGACAACATTCGCACGGCACTCCAACGTCTGCGGAAGGTTGGTGTGTCGGCCAGTCGATCCGATGCGCCGTCCGACCTCAAGGAAGGCTGGGATGCGGTCGATGAGTACGCCTCGCTCATCGCCGAGGAGGCCCTCACGGACTTGGTGGCTCTCTGTGAGCCACATGAGAACCACGACGGCCTGCATCAAGCGCTCGATGAAGCACGCACGCTCGCCATTGGCGAGTACCAACATCGCGTGGAGAATGGATGGTCCACCTTCGCGCTTGATGGAGAACGAAACGAGCACCTTCCCCATCGATGGCGGGTCCTCAAGCGCTACATCTCATCCGCACTGTACCTCAACGTATCTCGCGATGAACCCGGCCAGCTGGTGATTGATATCATCGGCATGGTCGCCGCTGCAGCAGCGATGCTCTTCGCCACGCTCGCTATCTTGGCCATCAACCACTTCTACGGAGCCTCGCTCAGCACCGCATTCTTGACGGGAATGGTCCTGGCATATGTCATCAAGGATCGGATCAAAGAACTGGGCAAGCGCACGCTGGGGCGCAGAGCTCGAAAGATGATGCCGGACCATATTGTCCGCATCTTCGGCCACGGGGGTTTCGAGGTCGGGACAGCCAAAGAGTCGTTCGAAGTCCGCAAGGTCAAGAATGTCGATAGCGAGATCTTCGAGGAGCGTTTCTCCGATCACGATACGCACGACGCCATCGACGGTCGTCCCGAGACGGTCTTGTGCTACGAGAAGCTCATCTCGCTCTCCTCATCGCGTCTCAAGCGCCAGTTTGAAGGTGCTACGGGCCTCACCGACATCATTCGACTCAATCTTGGGCCAATGATGGCGCGGATGGATGATGCCTGGGAGACCTACCGGTACATCCATCCCAGGACCGGTGCGGTGCAGGTGACAGAGTGCGCCCGCGTCTACCACATCAACGTACTGATGCGCTTCGCCGCCCATGGCGAGGCGGCCGCGATTCACCGCGTTCGAGCGATCGTAAATCGGAAGGGCATTGTTCGGATCGAGGGCATTGAGGGTTCAGCAACTGGGGATACCAATGCCGTGGCATCGACTGAAGAGGTCGGTCAGATTCAACTCTCTGACGACTGATGGAACGGGCCATGCCTCACCGCATATTCGTGATGTTGATGGTCCTTCTCGCCTACGGGTCTGTGACCCAACTGGGCTTTGTCTCGGACGACCACGGCCTGATCACACACCCGAACACCGGAGTGGCCAGCCAGTCCTGGACCGAGCTGGTCGAATCGGACCTCTGGCACTTTCAAGAGAGTCAGTCTGGCTACTACCGCCCTCTCATGATGCTCAGCCTGAAGTTGGACCACCTGCTCTTCGGCTACTGGGCCCCGGGCTATCATCTGCACTCGCTGGCTTGGCACCTGGCTACGGTTTGGTTGCTGGGTGTGCTTGTTAGTCGACACCTTGGCCCCAGGCCGGGGAGCACAGCGGCCATGCTCTACGGCCTCCACCCATTGGTGACCGAGCAGGTTGCATTCATCTCTGCCCGAAACGACAGCATGGCCTCGGCCTTGGGCCTCGGCGCTATCCTTGCGGTGACCTCATCGGCGCGCACAAGAGGTCGTCTCGCGGCGGGTGGGATCCTCGCAGCTGCCGCGTGCCTAGCCAAAGAAAATGCGCTGATCGTGTTCGCACTGTTGCCGTTGACGGAGTGGGCGCGACACCGAAAGCTCACGCTCGAAGGCCGTCACGCTGCCCTCCTATCAGGGGTTCTAGCCGCAGCCCTCGTCCGCGCACTGCTAGGACCGGGTCTGAGCCACACGCCACCCTTGGCTGCTGCTGACATGGTGGCATCGAAGGCCGTAATCCTCTTCGGCTTCTCGATTGGCAAGCTCGTCTGGCCCTGGCCGCTGACCGACAGTACACACCTGGCTTACCTGGCGTCCGCTGAACCCATACCAGCAGTCGTGGCAGCCATGATCGTGGCGGCACTGCTGTACCGAGGAGGTCGGTGGGCGGTCGCAGGGCTCGTTTTCGCGCTCTTGAGCATGGTCCCTGGCACCCTCGCCATCGCAAGCCGATACCTGATCGCCGATCGTTACCTCGCACTTGCCGTGATGGGGCTGTCTATCGCCGCTGCCGCTGCAATTCCCACAGGAAGGCGCTGGGGGTGGGCGGCGGTGTTCTGCATTCCGCTGGCCTGGTCAGCCCACCAGCGAAGCCTCGAGTGGAAGACTGACCTGAGCCTCGCTGCGGCGGCACACCAAGCGTCACCCACCCCCTACACGGCAGCATGGCTGGGACACGAGCTCGCGCGCTCAGGGGACACGCGGGCCGCGCTTCCTCTCCTTGAGGCTGCGACGTCAGGTTCGCCACCAACCTGCGACTTCTCCGCCGAGTGGATTCGTCTCACGAGCTCACTTCAGGGTGCGACTGCCGGTGTAGCCGTTGCACGGCAGATCTGGGATCGTGGCTGTGCCGCCGCGCCGGGCGTACGCGGCAGCTGGGCCTTGGCCCACCTGCAAGCGGGGCAGATTGAAGAAGCCCGCAACATCCTGACACCTCCACCACCCTCGTGTAATCGCTGGCTTGCTGCACCAGTTGTCACCCTGGCGATGCTCGACAACGACCTCGAGACCGCCACGAACTGCCGTTCCACCGCTGGCCTCGACCGTGCGGAGCTGGAAGCGGTGGTCGCTCCCCTACTCTCACACCTTCAGCAGCGCAGTCGGGACTGACAACCTGAGCACGAATCGGCCCTTGTTCCGATAGGTAGGGTCGGGTTTCCTTTGCGAAAGTGGCGCTAACTGCATGTCACACTTGAGCACGCGCTAACCCCAAGTCGACGGGCCAGAGCCGACTCTGTAGAATCCTCTTGTGTGTGGAATCCTAGGCTACGTTTGCTTGAGTGACCAGAGCCCGGCGGGCTTGGACCGAGCGCTTGAGCAGATGCTCACAACCCTCACACATCGCGGACCCGACCACGGTGCGACCATCACCACGGAGCGAGCAGGGCTTGGTCACCGTCGATTGAGCATACTGGACCGCACCGAGGCGGGAAACCAGCCCATGCGACGGGGCAACACCACCGTCGTCACCAACGGTGAGATCTACAACTTCCGCTCGCTGGCCGCTCAACACAACCTCGAAGCACAGCTGAGCAGTCGTACAGACACAGAAGTGCTGGCCTGGCTCATCGATCAAGTCGGAATCGAGCGTACCGTGGAGGCCCTCAACGGCATGTACGCCTTTGCGGCCTGGGACAGCCGCGGGAGCGTCCTCCATCTCGTCCGTGATCCATGGGGCGTGAAGCCGATGTTCGTGGCCAGACATAACGGCGTGCTCTGGTTTGCCTCCGAGATCAAGCCCCTGCTCCTCATCCCGGGGTTCAATCGGAGGCCGAACCGCGAAGCCCTCCACCATTACCTGAGCTTTGACTACATCCCAGGCGCCTACACCGCCTTTGAGGGAATCGAGGAGGTTCGACCGGGAGCATGGTGGACCATCGACACCCGCTCAGGTGCCGTGACGATGAAGTCCCATCAAACAACCCGCTGGCACACTAACAGCACCCTCACCGAGGCCGACGCTGTTCGGGCGAGTCACGATCTCTTGCTCGCCTCGGTTGAGCGGCAGCTGGTGGCCGATGTTGAGGTGGGCGTGATGCTCTCGGGGGGGATTGACTCCAGCGCCATTGCAGCGCTCGTGAAGCACGTGAGAGGCGATGCTGACTTTCACACCTTTTCGATTGGCTTTGATGATGCCTCATTCGACGAAGGGAAGCACGCCAGACGGGTGGCCGATCACCTCGGCACACGACACCACCACATTCAGGTCTCTTCGTCGAATGTGGCCAAAATGCTTCCTACTTACCTGGGCTCCATTCAAGAACCTTACGCCGATGGTTCCGCGATTCCCACGGCGCTGCTTGCAGCCGAAGCACGACACCATGTCACCGTGTTGCTCTCAGGCGAAGGGGGCGACGAGTTCTTCACGGGCTACGACACCCACGCCGCGGCGACGGCGAGGCGGCTGTATCGTGCGCTTCCCAGCCGGCTCCGCCAAGCGGTGATCGCACCGATGGTCTCCATGCTACCGGTGTCTCACCGAAAACTCAGCTTTGACTTTAAGGCCAAGCGCTTCGTCCATGGCGCTGAATTCTCAGATGCCCGAGCCCACTTCGCGTGGCGCGAGGTGTTGTCAGAGGAGGCCAAGGCAGCCCTGGTGGCTCGCCCCGAGGATTGGCCCACGTATCCCCCGTCTTATGAACTCTTTGAGGACGCATGGAGGAGCTGCGGCAGCGACAGTCCCATCCACAAGATGCTGCACGTCGATCGAACCTACCACCTACCCGATGATCTCATGGTCAAGAACGACAGAATGACCATGGCCGCAAGTCTGGAGACCCGCGTTCCCTTCTGCGATCGGGCCCTCGTGGACTTCCTGGCGACCGTCCCGCCCCACTACCTCATGTGGGGCCTCCAGCCCAAAGCCCTCCTGAGAAAGGCGATGGCGCCTTATCTGCCAGAATCGATCCTGAAGCGCAAGAAGATGGGTCTCGAGATGCCTTATTCCCGCTGGATGCGAGGAGATCTCGTCGATGATTTCACAGCCATTCTCAGTGAAGAGCGAATCTCGCGGACAGAATTACTGCGTCCCGAAGGCGTCATGAAGCTCGCCGATCAGCACCGTGACTTGGTCTGCGACCACGGACGCGCCCTCTGGGGAATCGCTAACTTTGTTCTCTGGCACGAGCTCTTCATCCAGTCCGAGGACTTCATCCACGCGACGGCCATGAGTTCCATCGATTAGACTCCACAAGCATGAGTCAGAACAACATCCAACCCGGACGGGTGCTCGTCGTCGGCGCGGGTATCACAGGCCTAAGTGCAGCGTGGATGTTGTGCAGAGCGGGCTTCGAAGTCACCGTCCGTGAGGGCGGTCCCGAACCCGGTGGGTTGTTGGCACCCATCGACTTCCGAGGGATTCCCTGCGACCGGGGCTCACACCGCATTCATCCCGCGGCACATCCGCTGCTCCTCGAGCTCACCCAATCAGCCGATTGGCATCAGCGACCTCGGCGAGGGAAGCTGGTATTGAGCGGGCGCCACATGGCTTACCCCCTTCAGATCGGGGACTTTCTTCGCGGTCTTGGTCCCAAGACAGCCGCCCACATGGCAGCCAACTTCCTCGTCAGACCCGGGGCACGTCGAGGGCTCAAGCAGTGGGAGGCGGACCGCGCCGATGTCGAGGAGGACATCGGCTTCGAGGCCTTTGTTACCGCCCGGGTCGGACGCCGAGCTTACCAGCAATTCTACGCCCCCTATGTCGAGAAAGTATGGGGCATGCATCCCTCCGAGATCTCACAGACAGTGGCCAAGGCCCGGGTCTCTACAGCCAGCCCAATCTCGACTCTGAAGAAAGCACTTCAACCTGGCGATGGGACGGACGCGTCCTTCTTCTATCCGAGCGGAGGCATGGCCGAGCTGGTCGACTTCTTCACAACGGGTCTACTGACGGCTGGGGTCGACATTGAGTACGACTCGCCCGTCGAAGCGGGTGACTTGGCCCAGTGGGACGGTCCCGTTCTGTACAGTGGCCACCTCAGCCATATCGCGCCTGGTCATGGTCTCGAGCACCGCGGCCTCTTCATCCTGCACATTGCGCTGCCCAAGGGAAGCGTGGGTGACACGGACACCTTCTACCTGCCTGAGGCCCGCTTCGACTTTGGGCGTGTGTCGCAGCCAGCGCAGTTCT
Source organism: uncultured Enterobacterales bacterium (assembly GCA_964554315.1). Lineage (GTDB taxonomy): Bacteria > Myxococcota_A > UBA796 > UBA796 > UBA796 > UBA796. The sequence continues at coordinate 7,141 of CAZKOI010000146.1, forward strand.
CGGGTGAGCTGTCCGATCCCGAATTCGACATCCTCTGTGCAGAGATTCCCCAGGGTCGCCACAGCATCGATACCGACTTCACCATGGACCGAGAGCGAATTCAGAGTCAGCTGGCCGCAGCCGGAATCATCGGCCCTCACGTGCCCCTTCACGACGTAGTCCAGACCTTCTGTCCTCGGGTCTACCCCATCTACGCGAGGGGATGGCTTCGCCGTTGGCGGGCGGCGCTGCAGGCGGCGACCCAGGCGGGTGTGTTGCCGATCGGTCGGCAAGGCCTCTTCCTTCACTGCAACATCGACCAGTGTGTGCACATCGCAGACGAGGCCGTCCGCCACCTTGTGAGCGGACGCACCGCCAGCGAGTGGGCGCAGGTCGCCGAGCGCTTCTTGGCGCTCAGGGTTCGCGATTAAAGTTTTCGGTGAGGGTCCAGATGCGCAGGGTCTGTCCCTGTCCTACGGTCCTCAGTGACTCTGACCACGGAGGCGGTACGCTCAGACCTCGCAGTGTGGGGATCTGTGTCCGGTCGCCAACCACGATGTGGGCTTCACCGCTCCCGTCAGGATCTTGAAGCCACTGCGCACAGCGCGCCCAGTCATGGCCTTCGTGATTAGGTGCCCCGCCGTGGGTCACACGCGGCAAGATCGCGACCTCAATGTGGCTCTCCGAGCAGTCAAGGAGGACCTCCCCAGGCCCCACCTCATTAGCAATATAGGCCACCACCGGCTTCATCATCTGGTAGGTCGAAGAGTCCTCTAAGGGCCCCGTATCAGGATGGTTTGGACCCCCACGAATGAGCCAAGCCGCCGCCAGCAGTGGACCGACCGCTCGGAGGCGGTGCAGGCTCTCTACCCGACGGAGGAGACCCCAGGCCTGCCACAGAGCGAGGGGGACGACCACGGCGGCGGGTCCGGCAAGTTGAAGCATGTACCGGGGTGTGACGATGATCCAGCGCGACATGATGAGGGTCATGCCGACGAACGGAACAAAGACCAGGACCGCCGTCAGCGTCTGCCTCCGCCCAAGTCGACCGGGTAGCAGCGCCAAGGGCAGCAACCACAGGGTTGA
>CAZKOI010000147.1:0-8183 GCA_964554315.1 uncultured Enterobacterales bacterium
CTGAGCAAGAAATCCCCCCGGGCCCTGGCGTCGATGGGGACGGCGATGCCGATGCGGACACTGACAGTGGACCACCAGACGATGGTTTAGCGGATGCAGATCTGGACGCTGACGATACCGGTGACCGAGACGGAGATGCCGATGGGGGGATCGATTGCGAAGAAGTTCCTACGCACGATCCCCTCGACGAGTGTGTCACTCAGGAGCTTCGTTGCGGTGCGGAGCCGCTGCTGTCGAGCACCAAACGCGGAATGTACCTCTACGACCGAGAACACTACAACGCTTACGACTGCTTTCCGTTTGGTGACGAGTACGATGGCCCTGAGCGAATCTTCGCGTTTACTCATCCCGGTGGAGATGGCGGGAGCATTGGGCGTGCAACCGTCACGCTCAACGCACCGTGTGATGAGCTCCACCTCATTGCACTGCAGTGGACGGGCTGGGAGGATTCCGAGCAGTGTCCTGACGAGAGCAATGAGGGCGGGCTCGGGCTTCGCTGCTACGACAAGATCAAAGACGATGACGGCGTGATCACGCTCGACCTCGATGAGTCAAATGAGATGCCCTACCTGCTCATTGTTGATGGTCCAAAGGGCGAAGAGGCGAACTTCACCATCGATGTCAGCTGCCCCGGGTGAGGACCCGGACGCAGCCGCATCGAGGGAGACCTATGCTTCAGTCGTCTTCTTGCTTCCGCAGGAGCTAGAGGACTCCGAGCCAGCAGCGTCACCCGACTTCGAGCATGATCCGCAGTCGCCCTTTGCTTCACCGGTGGCCTTCTTGTAGCAGCCTTCGCAGCTGATCTTCTTGCCTTCGTGATGGCCGACCTTGCAGTGGTCGCACCATGTGGATGCGCCATCCTTGCCCGCCTTGCAGCTACAGGTATCAGCCTTTGCGTCACCACCGTCCTTATGGTCGTCCCCCGCGCAGCTGCCGCAGTGGGCGAGACCATCGTTGCTGGCCTGCTCGCTGGCAGTCTCGTGGCTCTTGCCGCAATGTGCGGAGGCGTCGGTCGCACCGAGAGCGAAGGTCAGTACAAGGGCGAGAAAGAGTCGTGTCATCCAGTTCATTGAGAACTCCTGTGTTGAGATGAGTGGGCACAAGCTACACCCTCCGTGCAGTGTCGTCGAATCAAACTTTCATCTGATCTCGGAGGGCTCGTCCGGTCCAGCTAGATGGGAACCCGCAGATGACCTCTGGGGTTCCCTCTGCGACGACCTGGCCGCCATCGATGCCACCCTCGGGACCGATGTCGATGATGTGATCAGCGCATTTGATCACATCAAGGTGGTGCTCGATCACCACGACCATGTGGCCGGCATCAACCAGACGCTGGAGGACACCGATGAGGCGCTCCACGTCGGCAAAGTGGAGGCCCGTGGTCGGCTCGTCCAGCAGAAAGCATGTCTCTTTTCGTCTCCCGACCAGCTCGACGGCGAGCTTGAGGCGCTGCGCCTCTCCGCCGCTGAGCGTGCTGGCTGGCTGGCCCAGTCTGAGGTACCCGAGTCCGACGTCCTCGAGTGGCTGAAGCTTCCGAACGATGGCACGGTGGTGGCTGAAGAACGAGAGCGCGGACGAGATGCTCATCTGCAACACGTCGCCGATGGTCTTTCCATTCCAGCGAACCTGAAGCGTCGCCTCAGAGAAGCGCGCACCGCGGCAAAACTCACACTCCACCCAGACGTCGGAGAGGAAGTGCATCTCGATGAGGACCGCGCCTCGACCCTCGCAGTGTGCGCACCAGCCTGAGCGACTGTTGTAGGTGAACCGGCTGGCGTCGTACCCGAGCGCTTGAGCGGTCTGCGTCGACGCAAACAGGTTTCGGATACCGTCGAGAGCCTTGGTGTACGAGGCAGGGGTGCTCCTCGGCGTCCGGCCAATGGGCCTCTGGTCCACTACAATTACCCGTTGAGGACCGGCCTTTCGGGCCTTTCGTCGGGCCTCGAGTAGAGGAGCGAGCACGCCCATCACAAAGCTCGACTTACCGCTTCCGCTCACGCCAGTGACGGCGGTCAGGCAGCGTCTAGGGACGCGCGAAGAGAAGCCCTTTAGGTTGTGGAGACTGGCGTCTGTTACCTCGACCCAAAGCGAGGGCTCGCGGCGAGATTGTGGGGTGGGTATCGTCCGCTTCCCGTTGAGGAACTGTCCCGTGAGGCTTGTCTCGCAGTCGAGCGTATCCCAAGTGCCTTGAGCCACGATCTCGCCGCCGAGATCACCCGCGCCCGGCCCCATGTCGATGACATGATCCGCGGCCTTGATGACGTCCGGATCATGCTCTACGACGACCAGGGTGTTTCCGAGGTCTCGAAGGCCTGTAAGCGTGGTCAGCAGTTGCTGAGTATCGCGCTGATGCAGACCAATGGTGGGCTCGTCGAGTACGTAGATAGTGCCGGTCAGGCGAGCACCGAGCTGCGTCGCGAGGCGAATCCTTTGCCCTTCGCCGCCGCTGAGCGTCTCGGCCGATCGGTTCAGCGCAAGGTAGCCGAGACCAACGTTCTGGAGAAAGCTCAGCTTGGCCCGCATGTCCTCGAGTGCTTGGTCGGCGATGGTCTGGTCGTGGGCGGAGAGTTCAAGGTTGCTAAAGAAGTCGTGCGCCTCGGCGACGGGCATGCGGGTGATGCCGTGGATGGGCTGTCCGCCGATGGTCACTGCGAGCAGCGGGGGCTGCAGCCTGCCACCTCGGCAGCTTGAGCAAATGGACTCGTTCCCGAGCCAGTTTTGGCGCCCCTTCCACCCATCGACTGTGGGCAGGATACCGGGCCAGGTTCGAGACTCCGTGACACTTGTGGTGCTTCGGCCCCACCGCTTGGACCATCGGATGTCGAGCGCTACGTCGTGTCCGTAGAGAATGTCCGACTGCAGCGGCTCGGGAAGATCACACCATGCGGTGTCTTGGTTGAGTCCATGTTGCTTGTAGAGGACCGCTAGCATGGCCTTCATTGGCTTGGAACGGAAGACAACGGACGCCACCCGCTTGTCGAGCGCATCTCTGAGCTTTCGATGAGGCTTCAGCAGGACCTTCTCGGGTGCGATCTCGGTTCGGCGCCCGAGTCCATCACAGGCAACACACGCGCCGAGGTGGTTGTTGAAGGAAAAGTGGCGGGGCGTCAGCGCGCCTGGAAGTACGGCACCGTGGTCGGGACACTCGGCTCTATCCGTGATCCTTAGGACGCGACCGTCTCTCGCGATGAACCAGGCCTGACCATCGCCATGCCCGTAGGCCAAGGCCACACTGTCGGCCACCCGACTCGGCTCTGCGCTCGATGGATTGAATCGGTCAACCACGAGCTGGAGTCCATTGAGGTCAATGCCGGGCTCAAGCGCAACCTCTGCAGCATTGGTCGGGCGCGTGGGGCACCAGGCGCGAGTGAAGCCATCGGCGAGGAGTTCCGCCGCCGTCGTCTCGGTTGGGAGGTCACACACGAGCCAGCCGGCTCCGAGCCCGGCCTCGGCGAGTGTGGTCACCGCGCGGCTGGGCGGCTGGCCGCGGATCGCGACGCCACAATGGGGACAGTGTGGCTGTCCGATGCGTGCGAAGAGCAGCCGCAGGGAGTCGTACAACTCCGTCACCGTTGCGACTGTCGATCGCGGATTATGGCTCCGATTACGTTGATCGATCGCGATTGCAGGGGCGAGGCCATCGGTATCTTCCACGGGGGCACGGCCGGCTCGTCCGAGGAATCGGCGCGCATAGGTCGACAAGCTCTCGACGTAGCGCCGCTGCCCTTCTGCAAAGAGGGTGTGGAAGGCCAGCGAGGTCTTCCCGGAACCGCTGACTCCCGTCACAACCGTCATCTTTCCATGCGGGAAGGCGACATCAACATTCTTGATGTTGTGAGTCGTGGTGCCCCTGAGTCGCACATCTCGGTGAGCTCCTGCGGCGGCTGGGACTGTCTCAACGTTGGCCTGCAAGGGCTCGGCTGGACGCATCGCTCGACGAAGGACCTCGCCGGTGGCGGTGTCGAGCAACGCGATCTCCTCAGGCGTACCTTCGCCCATCAGCTGCCCTCCGCCGTCTCCCCCCTCCGGGCCCATATCGATGATGTGATCGGCCACCTTGATGACGTCCGCATTGTGCTCGATCACGGCGACAGTGTTCCCGTTGTCCACGAGGGCTTGGAGAGCGGCGAGAAGCCGCTCGATGTCGGCCATGTGCAGACCTGTGGTCGGCTCGTCGAGGAGGTAGAGCGTTCTCCCGGTGGCTGGACGCTGCAGCTCAGTCGCGAGCTTGATTCTCTGCGCTTCGCCGCCAGAGAGTGTCGTCGAAGTCTGGCCCAAGCTGACGTAGCCGAGGCCGACGCCAATGAGCGTTTCGAGGATCCGACTGATTTTTTTGTGTCGCGCGAAGAACAGCCCAGCATCACAGACCGTCATCTCTAGGATGTCGTGGATGGTCTTGCCGCGATACCGGATGTCGAGTGTCTCGGAGTTAAAGCGTCGACCTTGGCAGACGTCGCACGGTACCTCGACATCCGAGAGAAACTGCATCTCGATGGTCTTCACTCCGGCGCCGCTGCATGGCTCGCAGCGGCCTCCAGATACATTGAAGCTGAAGCGACTCTTCGTGTACCCCCGGGCCCGTGCTTCGGGCACCTGAGTAAAGAGGACGCGAATGTGGTCCCACAACCCGGTGTAGGTGGCCGGATTGGAGCGTGGTGTACGCCCGATAGGCGTCTGATCGATGCACACGACCTTGTCGAGGTGGTCGACGCCCTCGATTGCCTCATGCGAGCCAGGCGACTGCTCTGCGCCGTGGAGATCACGGGCCAACGCGCGGTGGAGAATATCGAGCATCAACGTGCTCTTGCCGGACCCGCTAACGCCGGTGACGACGGTGAACGTGCCGAGCGGGAAGCGGACATCGATAGACTTCAGGTTGTTTGCTGATGCGCTCCGCACGGTCAGGGCCTCGCCTGAACCTGAGCGCCTCGAGTCCCGCTGCGGAATTCCCCTCTCACCGAGGAGGTACTGCGCCGTCAGGCATTCGGTCTTGAGGAAGGATGCGGGCGAGCCCTGTGCGGTGATCTTCCCACCGTGAACGCCCGCACCCGGACCCACCTCTATCAGGTGGTCGGCGCGCAACATGGTCTCCATGTCGTGCTCGACCACCAGCACCGTGTTCCCGCGATCGCGCAGTGCCTCGAGAGTCTCGAGGAGTCGGTCAAGATCTCGGGGATGAAGACCGATGCTCGGCTCATCGAGAATGTAGGTCACCCCCTGGAGCCCTGCGCCGACCTGGGAGGCGAGGCGGATCCGCTGGGCCTCTCCACCGGAGAGGGTTGAGGCCGAGCGGTCGATGGTCAGGTACCCGAGTCCGACCTGATCAAGAAACCGCAATCGCGCCTGGATCTCGCGAATGATGGGCCCGCCAATCTGATGTTCCCCGTTGCCTTTGAGCTCGACCGTCTCGAAGAACGCCCGCGCTTGGCCGACCGTCATGGCGCAGAGGCTGTGGATGTTTTGGCCACCAAAGGTCACGCCCAGGGCCACAGGGTTTAGCCGCATTCCGCGGCAGTCTTCGCAGGTGACCGACTCTCGGCAGGCGCCGATGCGCTTCATCTTTGACCACTTCCATGAGCGCTCGACTGCGGGCAGGACGCCGCTCCACGTGATCTGGCTGCGGCTCTTACGGCTCCCATCGTCCCGAGATCGCTCGGCCACATAGGTCACGTTTGCACCGTACAGCAGGGCCTGTTGGGTTGGCTCAGCGAGGTCCTTAAAGGGCACCTTTGGGTCAACCCCAAGCTTCTCTCCCACCTGAGCCAGAGCGGACCGACTCAGCGTCGTGAACGGCAGGCGAACATCGTCCTCCAGCACGGTGAGGAAGTCCATGAGGCCCCGATCAGCATCGATGAGCTTGGCGAAATTGAACCCCTCGATTCGGCCGAGTCCGTTGCACCCGTGGCAAGCCCCTTGGGGAGCGTTGAAAGAGAACAGCCGGGGCTCCATCTCAGGGATCGACGTACCGTGCTCTGGGCAGCTGCGAGATGCGGAGTAGATGCGGTGCTCGTCCTCGACGAGAAACGTGACCAAGCCGTCGGCCATGGTCAGGGCGCTCTCAACCGCCTCGACCAAGCGTGCCCTCTTCTCTCGATTTGCGCGCAGCCTATCGACCACCAGCTCGATCGTGTGCTTCTCGTAGCGCTCAAGCGTGATGGTGTCTTCAAGGCTCGTCACCGCTCCATCCACTCGAGCCCGGATGAAGCCGTTGGCAAGGGCCTCGCGCAGGAGCTTTCGGTGCTCACCCTTTCGATCGAGCACGACGGGTGCCATGACATGGAGCTTGGCGCCGGGCGCGCCGGACAACACACGGTCCACGATCTGACCCGCGCTGAGGGTCGCAATCTCCGCGCCACACACGGGACAATGGGGGATACCCATCCGTGCCATGAGAAGTCGGAGGTGGTCCAAGATCTCAGTGATGGTGCCGACGGTACTTCGCGGATTGCGATTGACGGTCTTTTGGTCGATCGACAGGGTTGGGCTGAGGCCGTCTACTCGCTCTACACGAGGCTTCTCCATCTGCCCGAGGAACTGTCTCGCATAGCTGGACAGAGACTCCATGAAGCGTCGTTGACCCTCTTGGTACACCGTATCGAAAGCCAACGAAGACTTACCGGACCCACTCAGCCCGGTGACGACGACCAGCTTGTCTCTTGGGATGTCAATGTCGACCTTCGCGAGGTTGTTCTCCTCCGCGCCGTGAATTCGAATCAGGTCCACAGTCTTTCCCCCAGTCTCCGCTCGTTACCGATAGCCCGGGTGGGTAAGATGACAAAGAAACCGGGAGTAACGATGGCAAAGACACACAATCCAGGATTCTTGGCGATCGTGAACGCGGCGAAGGCCCGTGTTCCGGAAGTCTCCGCTCAGGATGTTGTGAAGATGCTGACTCGAGGGGATGTCCTCCACTTGATTGACGTACGCGAGGATCGGGAGTGGGAGGCAGGCCATGCCAAAGGCGCGGTTCACATTGGCAAGGGGGTCATTGAGCGGGACATTGAAGATCAGTTCCCAGACCGTGACACCCCCTTGGTCCTGTACTGTGGCGGTGGCTTTCGCTCAGCGCTCGCTGCCGATGCGCTTCGACAGATGGGCTACACGAAGGTCGCGTCGATGGATGGCGGCTGGAGGGCCTGGAACGCCGCAGGCGGCGCGACTGACGACGGCTAGTCAACGACGACGGTTACGGCAGCCGCGCGGTGTTCTCGCCCCTCGAAGGAAAAGCGCGTCTGGCCTCGGTAGACGTGACGGTTGCTCGGACCTAGAGTCATTCGAGCGAGCCAACGCTCAGGGCCGGTCAGGTGGTCCAGCGTCTCCGTCGTGCCTCCAACCTTCCCCGGAGCGACGGACACGACCAAGTCCACGGCAGGTCGAAAGTCGATCGTGGCGCTGCCGTCCGTCCGGACCGCGACGTTGGTCGTCTCGAGGGACAAATCGTTGTCACCGATTCGCGCCCAGCCGAGGCGGTCCGTTCCTTGCCAGTCGAAGCCCATTGAGACGTCCGAGCCGAGGATGACCACCGTCTTTCTGGCGGCGGGTGGGCGTCCATCGCCGCCTCGATGCAGGGCCACAGCGCGCCCCTCGAAGATCCCCCCGCGTCGTCCCGCATTGAACCATCCGTGGGTTCGACCATTGGCGATGGGACTGGTGACTGTCCATTGACCACCGGCAACGATCCCTGTGGCCATCGGTGGGTTGGGACCACCCGGGTCGACTCGCACAATGGCATTGGCTTCCTCGTGGGAGAACCGCAGCGACCAGTGGTCGCCTTCGTCAAAGCGGCCGACGAGCGCGCTCCCAATGCGAACAGAGTCTCGCGACGACGCAATGTCGACGTCATTGGAAGAACCCTCCATCTCGAAGAAGATCGGGGCATCGGATCTAAACCAGCGCCTGGCACTGAAGTGACCCGCACCTCGGACCATCCCGGTGTTGCCGACTGTCGCTGTCCCCTCGATCAGCCCCCCATCCTCGGTGACGACGATGATTTCCCATTGCTCTCGCCACCAGGCGGACTCAGTCGGAGTCTCGCGCGAACCACACGCCACCAGAATGCTCAGCCAGAGGGTCATCATCGTACTGAGAGCATAGCCTCCGCGATGCGACATTACGGGGTACAACTGGTCGTTGGAGGTCGGCTTGCGCGCGCGTTCCCCATGGCTCCCCGCCTTGATTCGTCT
>CAZKOI010000148.1:0-8086 GCA_964554315.1 uncultured Enterobacterales bacterium
GAGGGCGTCCTTCAGGACGTTCACTGGTCCAACGGACTCTTCGGATACTTCCCTAGCTACACGATCGGCAACCTCTACGCCGCTAGCTTCCGCTTCAAGATGGAGCAAGATGTCCCAGGCATGTGGTCGGGCGTCGAGTCTGGAGACTTTGAGCCCATACTGGGGTGGCTGCGCGACCGCGTACACCGGCACGGGCACCTTCTTGACGCCCCCGAGATCTTTCGCCGTGCGGTCGGTGACCGCGACCCCGTGCAAGACCTGATGACTCACCTGAGGGGTCGACAGGGCGAGCTCTACCTGAGCTAAGACGCCAGCGCCTTCTTGATCGCGGCTCGAAGCTTGTCGCTGTCCGGGCCTGTCGCCGAGCGAAATCGATCGATGACCTTGCCGTCACGCCCGACGAGGATCTTCTCGAAGTTCCAGGCCACCGGCGTCTTGAAGTCGCTGAGCAGGAACTGGTAGAGGTCGCTGCGGTTCTTGCCGTTGACGTCTTGCTTCTCGAGCAACGGAAAGTCGACGCCATAGTTTATGCGGCAGAAGCTCTGTATCTCTTCTCCCTTCCCTGGCTCCTGCGACCCAAACTGGTTGCAGGGCACGCCAACGATCACAAGACCGTCGTCCTTGAGTTCGGTCCAGAGCGCTTGCAGGCCATCATACTGGGGGGTGAATCCACACTGGCTCGCCACGTTGACAAACAACACGACCTTGCCGCCCCAGCCGTTGGTGTCAAAGGCGTCTCCATTGAGAAGGGTGACCTTGTCGGGCATGGGTCCCGCAGATGCTGTGCCGAGGATGGAGAGAAACATGAATACGACCCCAGTGAAAGTTCGAAGAATGGACACGATCGACCCCTATTGTGCTGCGGTGGAGAACCCTGTGAGGGGGGGAGCTATTCCCACCAGTGCGTAGCCTGTGGGCCGCTCAGTACCTCGAGCCGCAGTCCGTGCAGTCCGAACCGGACTCGCACAGCCCGTTGACGGCCTCAGCTCCGCTCTCGCTGAAGCCCGGGCTTGGAGTGAAGCCATCATCACAGACCCCATCCTCCGCCCACTCACAGGTGTCCGCACACACGGCACGCGGCCCGCAGTCCTCGCAGTCCGTCCCGTACGCGCAGGCATGGACCTCGCTTCCGGTTCCTCCGTCATCGCAGACACCGTCTCCCGCCCAGGTACAGGCGTCGGAGCAGGCGGGATCAGCGCCATCCCATGAGCCATCGGCGTCAGCGTCGGCGTCGGCGTCGGCGTCGGCATCGGCGTCGGCGTCGGCGTCAGCATCCGAGTCCGCATCTGCATCTGCATCCGCATCCGCATCCGCATCTCCATCGGCGCACTTATTGACCTCTTCGTCCGTATAGTTGCGGCAGTACTGCGCCTTGTCCGGATCGTCTGCGGCGTCCTCAAACTGGGCCGTGACCTCGGCGCAGGTGGCATCGTCACAGGCGTCACAGACGGCATCTATCATGCCGCTGCATGGGTTTTGCTTGGCTCCACAGCCAAACGAGAGGACTGAGAAGAGACAAAGAAAGAAGCGAGACATGGTGACCTCCGGCCCACTTTCTTCAGCAGGCCCTTCAAATTTAGCACGGAATGGTTGAGACTACGCACCCATGGCCATTCGCTTCGAGACCCCAGAGATCCGCACTGAACGGCTCCTGCTGCGCCCGCTTAGGGCTGAAGACGTGCCCCGGGTACAGGTCGAGTTTGGGCGGTGGTCCATCATCAAAAATATGACCACATCCACCCCCTGGCCCTACCCCCCGGATGGAGCAAAGCACTGGTTCGAGCAGTATGTGCAGCGAGCCTATGCCCAACAGACCGAGGCGATCTGGGCCATCACGCGGGTGGAGAGACCGGATTGGCTGGTTGGTGTCGTGAGCATTCGGGAGGACAACGGCGATGGACACCGTGGCTTCTGGCTAGCCGAGTCCGAGTGGGGCCAAGGCCTCATGACAGAGGCCGTGAGTGCGATCAACGACTGGGTCTTTAGCCACACACCCTTGACCGAGTTGTTGGTCTACAACGTGGCCAGCAACATCGGCTCCAGACGCGTGAAGCAGAAGACAGGGGCAGAGTACGTGCACACCGTCATCCAGGATTACCACTGCGGGGACTGTGAGTCTGAGGTTTGGCGAATTGACCGTGAGGAGTGGCTTGGGCGCTCTCGCACCTGACCTATCGCAACGGCTGGGTGGCGAGGAAGCGGCCGAGAGCCTCGAGGTCGCGTCGGCGCACGTGGTCTTTGAGCCAGACCAATCGAAACCAGTCCGTCCTCGCCTCAACGTGAGTGAGAATACGCTCAAGCCGCCCCGCCTCTAGGTCTTCACGGATGAAATACTCGGGCAGGACGGCCACGCCACGCTCCGCAAGCACCCAGTGTCGAATAGGAGCAATCGCGCCCAGGAACTGGTGCTTGCCAAAGGCCCAGCGCTCGCCCGCGGGCACCTGGTCAGACCAGTAGCGAAACAACGAGAGCGCAGGGCTCGTGTCTACCAGCGTGTGTTCGACGGCGTCATGCGGTTCGGCGAGTGGCTGCCGAGCCACCAGGCCTGGGGCCGCCACGAAGCAATATCGTTCTTCGTGAAGCGGCATCGTCTCGACGCGCGATGAGTCTAGGCGCATGCTCCCTATGACGGCATCGATGTGCCCCGTTCGCAGGGCGTCCACAATGGCCGGCCCCTCAGAGAAGTGCAGGTGAAGCGTCTGCTCGGGGCGAGCGTGCGCCAGGGCCTCCACCGAGGGCATCACCCAAGACATCCCTAACTCAAAGCGCGTTCCGATCGTCAGAGAGAAGGGTGCCGGCCGGCCATCGCGGACCAAGTCGATGCACGCTTGGAGTTCAGCCATGGTCCGACGAGCTTGGGGGAGAAGCCGTTCACCCCAGGGGGTGATGCGGACCGAGCGCGTTGTTCGAACAAAGAGCTGGACACCAAGACCTTCCTCGAGGCGCCTTATTCGCTCACTGAATGCCGCTGCCGAGAGGCCCACCTGCCTCGAAGCCGCTCGAAAGCTGAGGTGATTAGCGGCGGCCTCAAAGCACCGAAGGTCATCGATCTCGATCATATTGTTTTGTATAACCGAACAATATGGTTCTAAAAATACCGTTTCTATTTATTCATAAAATGGGTTCTCTTCTGTATGGACACCACACAGGAGGTCACCATGAAGTCAGCCATCATCACCGTCGTCGCCCTCGGGTGCAGCCCCTCCGAGCCAGAGTCGCAGTTCCCTGCGCCCCGGACTCCCCCAAGCAAGGCCGCTTTGCACCCGAACATCGAGCCCGCCTCCGAAGCCATGCCAGTGGACTCAGGGGTCCGCCAGCCGATCACGACAGAGGACACTCTGTTCACGTGCGCGGTGCGCTCATGGCCCGGAGAGAGCGGGCCTGAGACCTTCCGAATCACGCTCACCGACCGAGGCGGTTCTCCGGAGGTGTTCGTGAGGCATGCGCTGACCCGGGAGCCGGACAGCGTCCTCAGCGAGGCCGTCTACCGGGACGCCACGCTCGAGCGACAGCCCCATTCCCTCGACGCCATGTTCGGCGACTCCAGCATCCACCTGTGGCAACACGAGGGCCATGAGGGGTTCTGGCAGGGCTTCTTGTTCGGGCTGGCGGACCACTCTGTTCAGTCTGACGGGCCGCCACCTCCCTGCGGCGGCGTGGAGATCACCTGCTGGGAGCCCAACTTGGCGGCTGCGTTCGCCTACGATTCAGAGTCTGGACTCTGCCTCAACGATGAAGGCCAGGAAGGCCTCAACCCACGTGATGGCATCATCTTACGTGAGCGAGGTACGGCGGAGTGCGGCGATCTTCGATGGCTTGAGCCGTCCGAGGGCATCGAATCTCCCCTTGAAGTGAGTGGATGGGACCTCCGAGGTGCCGACCTTCGCCACGCAAACCTAGACCTGACCCACCTGACCGACGCTCACCTGGAGGGCGCACAGCTCGACGAGATGGACCTCGGGACGGGAAGCCTCATGGGGACCATCGACTCCGCCACGGCGCTCCCACCGGCCGTCTGTGTGAGTGAAGCGAACGAGATCTACTGCGCCAACTGAGCGGGTATGGAGGCCGGTTCTTGCGGGGAGGGCCCCCGTGAGAACCTACCTTCACGGGTCGATGATCTCCTCACCCAAAACATTGGTGATGCGCACCTGCACTCCGGGCCCTATCACGCCCGTCTGGCACCCCAACCGCTGATGCTCCGGCACACCGACGTCGGCCTTGGTCTTGCGCTCGTGCCCATCCTCTTCCGTGAGGCTGCTTGCTCCCGCAATGATGTCGACTCGACATGTGCCACAGGTGCCGTCCGTGCAGCCGGTAGAGATAGGCTGAGGACCGCGACCGGCGGCCAGGACCAGCGAGTCTCCTTCCTTGGCGGTGGCCGTGTAGCTGTCCCCGTCCGGGCACAAAAACGTGACCTCATAGGACGGCCGAGCCGGCGGCTCAGGCGTCTTGGGCGCATCGAGCCCGAGCAAAGACTTGAGTCGACGACGTATCTGAAAAGGGGTCATGCCAGCTCCTTCTTGGGCTGCGTGGGAGAGAGGGCGCTCACCGCGCGATCATAGATCCAGTTTGGCATCCACTTCACGAGTGTCATGAGACAGATCATCTGCCATGGGAAGTTAACCTCTGCCTTGCCGGCCTCGAGGCCGTTCACAATGATTCGGGCAGCCTTGCCCGTTTGGACCAAGAAGGGCATGTCGAAGGCATTGCGATCGGTCAGCTCGGACACGACAAAGCCCGGATGGACCGTCGTCACCCGAATGCCGCTCTTCCTGAGGTCAACCCTCATGGCCTCGAGGAGACTCGTGACGTAGGCCTTCGAGGCGGAGTATGGACCAAAGTTGGGGAGGCCACGAAAGCCTGCCACACTGGAGGTCGCAGCGATCGTGCCATGGCCACGCTCAAGCATGCCTGGCAGCACCGCTGCAACGGCGTGGATGACGCCCTCAACGTTGACGTTCAAGATCTTCTTTGTGGACTCCACGCTGAAGTGTCGAGCACTTCTACCGTCCCCGATCCCCGCGTTGGCGAACATGAGGTCGCAGGGGCCGAGCGCTGCCTCCAGCTTGACCACTGCATCATTGAGGCTGGCCTCAACCCCCACATCAGCGGCAGCCAAAGCGACATGCTGGCCGCCCAGCCGTGAGGCAATGGCCTCAAGGCGCTCCACCCGACGAGCGATCAGGCCCACAGCCCAGCCACGCCGGTGGAGTTCTTCCGCGACCGCCTCGCCTATTCCCGAGGACGCGCCTGTGATGATGGCAACCTTCATGTCTCTCTCCCTGGCTTGACGATGAGGCTTCGTAGGCCGAGGCCCTCTCGAGCCACGTAATACCCACCGAGCCCCGAGGTGAAGACAAACTGTCCGAGGTGAAGCGTGATGGCGAAGGTCGCGGCCAGCGAGCGCTCCACACCCAAGAGTAAGAGGGCAGCGGTGCAGAAGAGCTCATAGCCGCCGAAGAAGCCGGGGGTAGGCAGCGCCGTCATTCCAGACAGGGTCACTGACCAGGTCGTCCAGACGGCTGCGATGCTGCTGGGTATTCCCGGAAAGCCCCACATAAAGGTCCCGATTCCGAGGAGCGTCAGACCCCAGAGGGCCACCGTGTGTACCACCACAGCGGCCAGCCGCTTCGGCGACGCCAGGAGCGCCTTTACGCCCTCACGAAAGCGGCGGGCAAAGCCGGATAGACGGCCGACCAACGGGAGTCGCTCCAGCAGCGTGATCGCCGGTTCACCGATCATTACCAGCAGACCTCCGAAGATGGCCCCTGCCAGCACGACAAGACCCGCCAGACGCTGCCCTGCAGCCACAACATCAACCCCTCTCACCAGGAGTCCGTCAGTGGGAAGGTGGACCACAAATGTAAGGCCCACCAACATCACTAAGAGCATCGCCATGTCCAGCAAGCGCTCCATCACGATCGCCGCCATGGCGGCGCCGAAGGGAACGTGGTGCCGCTCGTTGAGCATTGCGGGCCGAACAAACTCGCCCAGTCTCAGCGGTACAACGTTGATGGCGAGAAAGCCGATGCTGTTGATGGCAAAGAGGGGCTTGAACGGAACATCGATGCCGAGCAAGCTCCCGAGCCGAAGCGTCCTGAACGCGTGCGCACCGACGTAGCACAAAAACATGGGGCCGAAGGTCCACCATGCCGTCTTCGCGAGCGCCTCCTCGGCCTGCTTGACGTCGATGGCCGAGACGACCCAGCCCAGACAGGCCAAGGTCACAGCGAGGATTACACCGAGACGAACGTGCATCAGGACGAGGGACGACGAAGCAGCTGCATGCCGACCAGGTGATTTTCAAGCGCCTGGCTTGGCTCGAGCCCGTAGGACTCGGGCAAAGACTCCCCTGTGACATCGGAGCCAAAAAACCTATCCCAAATCACCAACGTATTTCCATAGTTACCGTCGCAACGGGCTCCATCACGGGTGTGGTGCCATGCATGAAAGTGCGGGTGATTGAAGAGCACATCCCATGCCCGAGCGAGCGGGTGGTTGGTGTTCCAGGTGAGGTTGGCGTGCTGGAAGGCGTCAAAAACCGCTCCAACGCTCAGCGCCGCAACCAGCACCCAGGTCTCCCAGGCCGTCACGTCCAGGAGCACCGAGAACAGGACTACGGGGAGCAGCGAGAGCTGAATGAAGTCCACGACGTGCATGCGTAAACCAGCGGTCGCGTCCAGGTTTTCCGTCATGTGGTGCACGCGATGAAAGGCCCAGAGCCAAGGCACGCGGTGGTGAGCACGATGGAGCCAGTAGCGCGAAAAGTCGAGGAGCAAGAAGGCCAACAGCCACTGTAGCCCCGCACTCTGAACGCCTGATGCATCAATCAACCCCAGGCTCATGTGCGATGCGACCCACGCGATCAAGCTGACACGGAGGCCGAACAAGACCAAGCCGTTGACGACGTTGATGAGGGTGTCTCGTGTGACCACACCTCGGTGCTTGTCGCGGGGTAGGGCACCGCTCAGGGCCAGGAAGGTTCCCAGCGCACAGCCTTGGATGAGTGCCCCCAGCATCCTAGCCCGGCTCAGCCGCCAGCAGACTCACCGAGGGGATCAGGGTCAATGACCATGCCCTCGATAAGCGGTGCGTCGTCAAAGTGGGCCTCCACGTAGAGGCAATACTCGGTGCCGTCTCCGCAGTCCTCGCAGGAGAGTCCAAAGACGGAGATGTACTCGCAGATCACACCGGGCTCATCGGCGTCCCCCAGGTCGAGGAGCGGCCCCAAGCTGCTGGTATCAATGAGTCCGCCGATCCATGCACCGCCCATCGCAGAACCGTCAGGAGAGAAGGTGCCCTCCAGGTGCATGTCCTGCATCGGGATGTCGGCTTCGATAGCACCGCTCTGGTACTGAATGTTGATGAACGGGGTGTCGGCGGCAAAGAACGGCGCCTCGGAGAAGTCGGCCGGAGGGAAGTCGTAGCAGCTGGTCCCCATGTCCTGGTGAGGCACGCCATCATCGTCCCAGTAGCCTTGGGCGACCAACAGCGTGAGGCTCTCGTCCGTTGCCTCCTGTACGCTCGCGAGCAGCGGCGCGGAGAGGTATGACCCGAGCAAGGCACCGACCGCAGGAGGCTCCGTGAACTCCGCATTCGGCAGGTCCAGCTCGTAGACGTTTCCGACCAAGCTGGTGAGGTCCGACTCCAGCGGCGCGCCAAACTCGTCCGTCTCGAAGGTCGCGGACATCTCGTTCTCGCACCCTACCGTCAGGGTGTAGATCGTGCTGCCGATGAGGTCTGCCTGTAGGTAGGCATCGAGACCGTGGACCTCGTTCCAGGTGACGGTGAAGGGTACATCAGCGCCGTCGCCATCCACGAGCGAGAACCGCACCGCCTCATACTCGGGCACCTCTTCGAACGTGACCGTCAGCGAGTCGCGATAGAACCAACCGGTCGATGCGTCTTCGGGGTCGAGCTCCGAGACCAGCCCGTCGCAGTCCTCCGGCTCCGGAGCCTCTCCAGTGTCATCGGCGAGCGTCCCCGTGTCGTCGGCGTCCCCCGGTCCTCCGTCTGCATCGACAGAGACATCGCCCTCCCCTCCCTCACTGTCCTTGTCCGAAGACGAGCACCCGAGTGTCAG